>DATEXU010000258.1:0-2078 GCA_035256645.1 Thermodesulfobacteriota bacterium
ATAAACACCCCATCCATCCCAAACCTATCTTTATTGAGGCAGAGAAAGATGGGGTCGTATGCGAAATCGCCTTTCAATATAACAACAGCTACACAGAAACTCTTTTTTCTTTTGCAAATACTATTAATACGCAAGAAGGGGGAACACATTTAAGTGGGTTTAAAGCCGCACTTACTCGCACGGTAAACAATTATATAAGCAAGGCGAACGTAGCTAAAAATTTAAAAATAAACCTGGAAGGATCAGACCTTCGGGAAGGGCTAACCGCGGTTATAAGCATTAAACTGTCCAATCCTCAATTTGAAGGCCAGACTAAAACCAAACTGGGAAACAGCGAAGTAAAAGGCCTGGTAGAAAGCGTGGTAAACGATAAGCTTTCCGCTTATCTGGAGGAACACCCGGATGTAGCCCGAAAAATCGTTGAAAAAGCAGCTGAGTCCGCCAGAGCGCGGGAGGCGGCCAGAAAAGCTAAAGAGCTTATTCGGAGAAAAAGTTTTATGGAGGGTGGTTCTTTGCCCGGTAAGTTAGCTGACTGCCGCGAGAAAGACCCCGCCCTGAGCGAGCTTTTCCTGGTCGAAGGTGATTCGGCCGGCGGATCAGCCAAACAGGGAAGGAACCCGCAATTTCAGGCGATCCTGCCATTAAAGGGGAAGATACTGAATGTGGAGAAGGCGCGTTTTGACAAGGTGTTGGAAAATCAGGAAATCATCACTATGGTTACTGCTTTAGGAACAGGATTGGGAGAAGAAGAATACAGTCCTGATAAGCTCCGTTACCACAATGTCATTATCATGACTGATGCGGATGTGGATGGTTCTCATATCCGGACCCTTCTCCTTACCTTCTTTTATCGGCAGATGCCGGATATTGTAGAAAAGGGGCAGCTCTACATTGCTCAGCCTCCTTTATTTAAGATCAAAAAAGGAAAAAAAGAACGATACCTGAAAGATGAAACTGCCTTGGAAGATCATCTCCTTACCGAAGGAGCAGAGAACCTGAAGTTTTTTGCTTCTCAATCATCCAAGGTCGTACTCGGTGATCACTTGATAAAACTAATGAAAAAGGTCCTGCGCTATGAAAAACTCTTAAAGCAGATGGAAAGAAAAAATCTGGCCAGAGCGGTGATTGATCCTTTCATCCAAAACCCGCGCTTCAACGAAAACACCTTGAGAGAAGAAAAACCCCTTCAGGAGATTATCAATGAAATCAAGGAGGTTATTCACTCTCATCACCCGGAAATTTCTCCGGTGGAGTTTGATCTCCAGATGGATTCCGAACACAACTGCTTTAATATCCGTATTATTTCACGTGACCAGGGGAGAGAAAAAATAAGCCAGATTGATTTTGATTTACTCAGCTCCCCGGAATTTGAGGAAATGAAGAAACTGGCTCAAGAGATTCGGGTATTCGGTTCACCCCCCTTCCGATTAGAAGAAGATGGCAGCGGGTTGGAGGTTAAGGATTTTTCGGAATTAATCAATGTGGTGTTTACCCTCGGCAAGAAGGGGCTTGAAATCCAGCGGTATAAAGGATTGGGGGAAATGAACCCGGAACAACTGTGGGAAACCACCATGAATCCTGAAACCAGAACCATCCTCCAGGTAAAAGTTGAGGATGCGGTGGAAGCAGACGCTATTTTTACCGTGCTCATGGGCGATGAGGTTGAGCCCCGCCGGGAGTTTATTTACCAGAATGCTCTTGATGTGAAGAACTTAGATGTTTAAAGTATTTTTTGCAAATCAAAAGACTCCTGATTTTTTTTTGATTGCGGAAGGAAAAAAGAAATCAAAAGTCCGTCTTTAGAAAAATTTTTTTGACTTCTTGTTTTTTACACCTGATTGCTTAAAACCAGACCTATGATACCAAGTTGCATTCAAAAGCAGATCGAGGCGACAACAAAGATATGCACATGAAGGCGACTTGGTATGAAACCTGAAACTTTTTAAGGAGAAACTTTTAATGCTTGTCGATCAACGAAAAATCCCGGTTAATATTGAAGATGAAATGAGACGGTCCTATATGGACTATGCCATGAGCGTTATCATCGGCCGGGCTTTGCCTGATGCGCGCGATGGCCT
>DATEXU010000259.1:0-2197 GCA_035256645.1 Thermodesulfobacteriota bacterium
CGTCGGGCCAGCGCTTTGCCTGCGGCTTCCTTCAGATTCCACCTTGCGATGAACACCCTTGCCGTCCGGCTAACTGTTCCCCCTGCCGGGCCAGTGGGGGACTTCCACCCCCAAGTGATTGTGCCATGCCGGGCACACAAAGGAAAAAACCGGGAAGGTTAATTCCCGGCTTTTGAGATCACTTGCTGGTAAAGGCAGGTTTCCGTTTTTCGAGAAAGGCGCTCATCCCCTCTTTCTGGTCAGGGTGCGAAAAACAAAGGCCAAAAGAATCGCCTTCAATCTGACAACCACTCTTAAGATCAAGATCATACCCCGCTTCAATCGCTGATTTCGCCAGACGCAAAGTCCAGGCGCCTTTTGAAGCGATCGTAGAAGCCGCTTTCTGTGCCGCGGCAAGAAGATCCCCGGCGGAAAAAACCTTATTAACAATTCCCAGCTCTTTTGCTTCCTGGGCGCTGATCATTTGGCCGGTATAGATAAGCTCTTTGGCCTGGGCTTTCCCGATCAGCCGGGCAAGCCTTTGGGTGCCGCCAAACCCCGGGATTATTCCCAGGTTAATCTCCGGCTGGCCAAACTTGGCATCCTCGGAAGCAAAAATAAAGTCGCATGCCAAAGCCAGTTCCATTCCTCCGCCCAAAGCAAAACCATTTATTGCCGCGATAATCGGTTTGCCGACGCTTCCCATGGTCTCCATCAGGGTATGACCGCTTTTCGAAAATCGCCTTGCTTCCTGAGCGGTCAGGCCCACCATTTCTTTAATATCAGCGCCTGCCACAAATGCTTTTCCTTCTCCGGTAAGGATAATCGCATGAACATTCACATCCTTTTCTAACTCTTGGAAAGCGGCAAGAAGTTCGAGGAGCACTTCCTGGTTGAGGGCATTCATCGCCTGAGGCCGGTTGATCTTTAGCAGAGCGATGCCATCAGCAATTTCTAACAAAAGTGTATTATAGGCCATTCGTTTAAGCCTCCTTATAAGTTATTTTTTAATTATTATAGTATATTGTAAGAATAACTTAAACTATAAATTTAATGTTTGCTCTTTGTTATTTCTTAGTATAATCGTAAAATCCTTTACCTGTCTTCCGACCTAAATTGCCCGCGCGAACCATCTGCTTAATAAGCGGACAGGGACGATATTTTGAATCCCCGAATTCAGCGTAGAAGGTCTCCATAATCGCCAGGACCGTGTCTAAACCAATCAGATCCATAAGGGCGATCGGCCCGATCGGCTGGTTACACCCCAGTTTCATCCCACTATCAATATCCTCTTTGCTGGCAACTCCCTCCATCAACGTAAAGGCCGCCTCATTCAGCATGGGGATGAGAATCCGGTTCACCACAAATCCGGAAGAGTCTTTTATCTCAATGCAGGTTTTCCCGGCTTTAGTTCCCACTTCTTTCACAACCTGAAAAGCCTCATCTGACGTCTCTAATCCGCGGGTAATTTCCACCAGCTGCATCACCGGCACCGGATTAAAAAAGTGGAAACCGATAACACTTTTCGGACGATTCGTAAAAGAAGCAAGCTCGGTTATGCTCATTGATGACGTATTGGAAGCGAAGATAACTTTTGGGTCGCACAAAGTGCTCAGCTCTTTGTAAAGACTCTTTTTAAGCTCTTTATTTTCTAAAATCACCTCAATGATTAATTCACACGGCTTCAGGTCATCAAGCTTTAAGGTTCCCTTTATCCGTCCCAGAATGGCATCGCATTCCGGCTGGGTCATTTTTTCTTTCTGAACCAAACGGCCCAAATTGCCCTTGATGGTTTTTAATCCATTCTCCACAAACCGGTCTTCGATATCCCGCATCACCACCGTATAACCTGCTTGCGCCAGAACCTGGGCAATGCCATTACCCATCAAACCAGCTCCGATTACTCCAATTGTTTTAATATCCATAAAAAACCTCCTTCATGAGGATTGGTAACACGTATTATTAGACTCGCTCAAAAATCGCGGCCATGCCTTGCCCGCCGCCGATACACATGGTTACCAAGCCTAAATTTAAATTTTTTCGTTTCATTTCGTTCATCAGTGTAACCACAAGACGAGTGCCCGTGCATCCGATCGGATGCCCCAGCGAAATCCCGCTTCCCAGAAGATTGGTTTTTTCCATGGTTAAATTGAGTTCCCTCATGCACCCGATAGACTGGGAGGCGAAAGCTTCATTCAATTCCACCGCATCAATATCC
>DATEXU010000260.1:0-7321 GCA_035256645.1 Thermodesulfobacteriota bacterium
AGTTTCTGACAAAAAACATACGATCAACTGACAATAATCATTTTTTAATGTCAAAATTCATGTCATATAGTGCCGAATTAATTGGTCTTTTTTTAAAAAAATGTAAGGGGTTTTTTTATCCCCCCCCTTTTACCTTACGCCAAGGAAACGTGTGCGGTGAAAATTGAGGAAATTTTATCCCAACACAAACCAGCTCTCCTTAAAAAATGGTTGCACCTTGTTCTGCGAACCTATCCAGATGAAACCGCCACGTTTTTAAAAAATGAAAACGATCCCTTTGCGAATCCGGTCGGCTCAACTATTGTAAAGGGGATTGAGGATTTGTTTGAAGGCCTTATTAAGGAAGGGGAGCATAAACAAATACCATCCTTTTTGGATCGCATTATTCATATTCGAGCGGTCCAGGAATTCACCCCCAGCCAGGCGCTTTCCTTCATTTTCATGCTCAAAAAGGTGATTAGAGAGGAGTTAAAAAAAGAACTTAAAGAAAAAGAATTGTTCGATGAGCTTTTGGCCTTTGAGTCTAAAATAGACGAACTGGCCCTGGCGGCCTTTAATCGGTATGTGGAATGTCGGGAAAAAGTATTTGAACTGAAGGCTAATGAGGTAAAAAATAGGTATTCGGGTCTCGTAAGAAGATTAAATCGTGTATCCGATACACCAAATAAGAAACTAAAAGTAAATCATACAAAAAGTGAGGCACATTAATATGACCTTTATTATGAGCATCATGTTCCCCCTTGCTATTATTTTACTCCTTTTACTTTTAGTGGTAGGAGGCGTTAGTTATGCCCATCTGGAGAATATTTTTGGGATCTTCATACCCTACCTTGCTTTAGCGATATTTTTAATGGGATTTATTTATCGCATCCTAAGCTGGGCAAAATCTCCGGTCCCGTTCCGGATCACCACCGTCTGCGGGCAGGAAAAATCCCTTGACTGGATAAAAGCCAACCGCTTGGAAAGCCCTTTTAACACGCTCGATGTCCTCAAAAGGATGGCGCTTGAAGTGCTTCTTTTTCGCTCTCTTTTTCGAAACACAAATACTGAGCTCAAGGAAGGGCCAAAGTTAATCCATTGGTCTGCAAAATGGCTATGGCTGGCTGGGTTAACATTTCACTGGTCATTTTTAATCATTCTTACCCGTCACCTTAGATTTTTTACTGAGCCGGTGCCCTTTGCAATACAACTCATTGACAAGTTAGATAACCTCTTTGAAATCGGTGTTCCCGCGCTTTATTTAACTGATGCTTTTATTCTGGTAGCAATAACCCATCTTTTCCTTCGAAGAGTTTTAATTCCTAGAATTCGTTACATCTCGCTTCCCGCGGATTATTTCCCGCTTTTTCTTCTCTTGAGCATCATCGGATCGGGCATGCTCATGCGCCACATTTATAAAGTGGACCTCATCAAGGTAAAGGAATTAGCTTTAAGCCTCGTTAGCTTTCGTCCGGTACTTCCCGAAGGGATTGGCGCTCTATTTTATGTCCATCTCTTTTTTGTTTGTCTTTTGTTTGCCTATTTTCCGTTCAGCAAGTTGATGCATCTGGGCGGAGTCTTCTTAAGCCCAACCCGAAATTTGGCTAATAACAACCGGGCCAAAAGACACATTAACCCTTGGAACTATCCCGTAAAAGTTCATACCTACGAGGAATATGAGGATGAATTTCGGGATAAGATGAAAACCGCAGGAATCCCGATAGATAAGGAGTAAAGAAATGTCCGAGTTAGAAGGTGTCCCAAAACCAGAAGAGCTGTTGAATATTGATTATCACCCCCCCCGAACCGGGTGGATGGATACGCCGGTCACTTTTAAACCCGGCACGTACTCTTATCCGGCAGCTCCTAAAAACTTTAAAACCCTCGACATGCCGTTCCCCAGAGAATGGTCTCCCACCGATAAGGATTGGAAACTTCCGGAAAACTGGAAAGAAATCGTCCTCAATGGCATTGCTGAGCGTTTAAGCAAATATCGATCTTTTAAAGTTTTTATGGACATCTGTGTCCGGTGCGGAGCCTGTGCAGACAAGTGCCATTTCTTTCTTGGCTCCGGCGACCCCAAAAATATGCCGGTCTTAAGAGCGGAACTCCTCCGATCAATTTATCGCAAAGAGTTCACTGCTGCGGGAAAGGTCCTGGGTAAACTCGCGGGCGCACGAGAATTAACTCCCGCAGTCATTAAAGAATGGTTCTATTATTTCTATCAGTGCACCGAATGCCGGCGCTGTTCCGTCTTTTGTCCTTATGGCATTGACACCGCAGAAATCACCATGATCGGGCGAGAGCTTCTTTATCTCCTTGGTTTAGGTATAAACTGGGCTCTCGAACCAGTGGCAAAATGTTTTATGACCGGAAATCACCTTGGTATCCAGCCCCACACCTTAAAAGATACCCTCGAATTTTTTACCGATGATATCGAAGACATTACCGGGGTTCGTGTGGATTTACCCATCAACAAAAAAGGGGCGGATATTTTATTTGTCACACCTTCAGGTGATTACTTCGCTGATCCCGGAACCTATACCTGCATGGGCTATCTCATTCTTTTCCATGAACTTGGACTTAACTATACCTGGAGCACCTACGCTTCGGAAGGAGGAAACTTCGGCCTCTTCACGTCTCACGAGATGATCAAACGGCTCAACGCCAAAATCTATGCGGAAGCCAAGCGGCTGGGCGTAAAATGGATTCTGGGCGGAGAATGCGGCCATATGTGGAGAGTAATGCATCAATACATGGACACCATGAATGGCCCCGCAGATTTTCTTGAAGAACCGGTTTCTCCCATCACCGGAACGAAATTTGAAAACGCCAAGGCAACCAAGATGGTCCACATCATGGAATTTACTGCGGACCTCATCAAACACAACAAATTGAAGCTCGATCCCAGCCGAAACGATAAGCTGAAAGTTACGTTTCATGATTCCTGTAACCCGGCCCGAGCGATGGGTATTCTTGAAGAACCCCGGTATGTCATCAAAAATGTCTGCAAGCACTTCTATGATATGCCGGAAAATACCATTAAAGAGAAAACCTTCTGTTGCGGCGGAGGTGCCGGTTTAGGCAATGATGAAAATATGGAAATGCGTCTCAGAGGAGGACTTCCCCGGGGAAATGCCGTCAAGTATGTGCAAGAAAAGCATGAGGTAAATCGGCTTGCGTGTATGTGCGCCATTGACCGTGCCACGCTCGTCCCCCTTTGTGACTACTGGGCTCCCGGGGTCCAGGTCATTGGAATCCATGAGATGGTTGCTAATGCCTTAGTGATGAAAGGGGAAAAAGAAAGAGAAACTGATTTGCGGGGTGAACCGCTTAAAGAAGTGGAGGAATAATTGCATGTATGACACTGGCAAGATCATAACCGGGCTCATTATTTTTCTCTGTCTGATAACTTTTCCTCTATGGTATAATGCAATTACCGGAAAGGCGGCCACGAAGCCGGAGCTAAAAATTATAACCAAGGAAAAGCAGTGTGTCGAGGCTACTCCCTTTATGAGGGACTCCCACATGAAGCTTCTTATCCAGTGGAGAGACCAGGTGGTGAGAGAAAATATGCGACTTTATAAAGGTAGTGACGGGAAAACGTATACGATGAGTCTTACCAATACCTGCCTAAACTGCCATTCAAATAAAGAGCAATTTTGTGACCAGTGTCATAACTATGTCGGGGTATCACCAAACTGCTGGAACTGCCATATTATCCCTGAGGAGAAAAGTTAATGGATAACAGTAAACGAACTTTTTTAAAGGTTGCCGGGTTTTCTCTTTTAGGAATTGGCTCTAAGCCCCTCCAAAAAGCCCTGGCCGTCAATGAAGAACCAAAAATCTTGCCTAGTCCGGACGCCCTAACCGGAAAACGCTGGGCGATGGTGGTTGACATGAAAAAATGTAAAGAGGACTGCCAAGACTGTCTCAAAACGTGTCATCAGGTCCATAATGTACCTAATTTGGGTAATCCCAAAGATGAGGTGAAGTGGATATGGAAAGAACCTTATGAAAAAGCGTTTCCCGGCGAGGAGAACGAGTATATTCAGGAATACATTGATCAGACTCTGAAGGGAAGTCAGTTTATTATGCTCTGTAACCACTGTGATAACCCACCGTGTGTCCGGGTTTGTCCTACTAAAGCTACCTGGAAGCGGGAGGATGGAATTGTCATGATGGATTATCACCGGTGCATTGGTTGTCGTTTCTGCATGGCAGGTTGTCCTTATGGATCAAGAAGCCTGAACTGGAGGGACCCCCGACCCTTCATCCAGGAAACCAATAAAGAATTTCCCACCCGAACGAGAGGGGTGGTGGAAAAATGTAATTTTTGCAGCGAAAGGCTCGCTCAAGGCCTCATCCCTGCTTGTGTTGAAGCGTGCAAGGAAAAGGCTTTGGTTTTTGGTGATCTGGAAGACCCAAACTCTGAAGTACGGGGGCTTCTCCGTTCTCATCATACCATTCGACGAAAACCACAGCTGGGGACAATGCCTCAAATTTATTACATTGCGTGAGGAGACTATGTTAGAAAAAGCATTAACCGGAAGCAAAAAATATTGGGCTTTACTATCTCTTTTAGGCGGCATTATTGTTGTTGGCCTTTTTTGTTACTTAAAACAATTAAGTTTTGGTTTGGGCATAACCGGAATGAGCCGCGATGTATCGTGGGGACTCTACATTGCCCAATTTACCTTCTTGGTAGGTGTGGCCGCGTCCGCGGTTATGGTGGTCTTACCTTACTATTTGCATCACTATAAGATGTTTGGAAGGATCACCATCTTAGGTGAGTTCCTCGCGGTAGCTTCAGTCACGATGTGTTTAACTTTCATCATCGCCGACCTGGGACGACCTGACCGCGCTTTTAATGTTTTGCTCTACCCTACTCCAAGTTCGATCCTCTTCTGGGATATGGTCGTGCTCAATGGTTATTTAGCGTTGAATATCGTGATCGGCTGGACGGTGCTTGCAGCGGAACGGGCAGATGTACCTCCTCCCAAATGGGTTAAACCTCTTATCTATCTTTCTATTCCCTGGGCGGTCAGCATCCATACCGTCACTGCCTTTATTTACGCTGGGCTTCCCGGAAGAGGGTTCTGGCTCACCGCGATTATGGCGCCTCGTTTTTTAGCGTCAGCCTTTGCTTCCGGTCCCGCGCTCCTTATCCTTTTAGGCCTTATCGTAAGAAAATTTTCCAAGTTTGATCCGGGGAAAGAAGCCTTCCAGACCTTAGCTAAGATTGTAACCTATGCGATGCTCATCAGTATCTTTTTTGTTCTCATGGAGCTTTTCACCGCATTTTACAGCCAAATACCCGAACACATGAGCCACTTTCAATATCTCTTTGTCGGTCTTCACGGCCATACTAAACTCGTCCCCTGGATGTGGTCTTTTGTGATCCTGGCAGTAGGCGCGACATTTCTTTTGATTAATCCGAGCACCCGGAAAAACGAGAAGACCCTGGCCTTGGCGTGTGTGGCAGTATTTGTTTCACTGTGGATTGAAAAGGGACTTGGCTTAGTCGTTACCGGGTTTATTCCCTCACCCTTGGAAGAAATAACCGAATATACCCCTACCACACCGGAAGTGTTAATCACTCTCGGGATCTATGCGATAGGTTTTTCGATCCTTACCGTGCTTTATAAAATTGCGGTCTCGATAAAAGAAGAGGCAGGGAGTTAACCAAGTCATACCAAGTTGCATTCAAAAGCAGATCGAGGCGACGTCGAGGAGTATGACGAGGAGACAACAAAGATATGCAAATGAAGGCGACTTGGTATCAGGCTTTTTTCTCCTCCCGGTAGAAGTTGATCAGAAATTCAGAATCACCGGGAGAAAGATCAAAACGAAGGATCGCTTCGTTGATAAGTTTTTTAAGCGATTGCTCCGGATCTTCTTTCAGGTTTTCCGAAATCCATTTAACCGCTTTCCTTATATGTTCGCCGTGGGGTAAAGCCTCAGACATAAAGTAAACCTCCTTGCAATTTTTTTACTATCCTGCAACATATTAGTACCTCGGCAAATAAATATCTCCATGATCCTTCGGTGTCATTCCGGGCTTGACCCGGAATCCAGAATTATTACTTATAGATTCCCGCTTTCGCGGGAATGACATATTGTGCTGTTTAATTGCCGGAGTAATAGTACCTCATCTCAGTAAAGAAAACACGCCACGTCATGTCCCGACTCTTTCATCTCTAAAGAGGGGTATTTCTCTTTACAAATCGGCATTACGTATGGACACCGGGGGTGAAAATGACAACCCGCGGGTGGTTTGGATGGGTCAGGCACATCACCGGATACGGCAAGACGAATTTTTTTGGTTTCTGGATCGGGTATGGGAACTGCCGCGAGAAGGGCTTTAGTATAAGGGTGGAGTGGTTTGTTATAAAGCGTCTCACAATCAGACATCTCAACAATCCTACCAAGGTACATCACTGCTATCCGGTCGCTAAAATGATGGACCAGATGAAGGTCATGAGAGATAAAGAGGTAGGTTAAGTGAAACTTTTCCCTCAAGTCAATAAGGAGATTAATTATCTGGCCCTGTATGGAAACATCGAGCGCTGAAACCGGCTCATCCGCTACAATTAATTTTGGATGTAAGCTTATTGCTCTCGCTATCCCTATCCGTTGGCGTTGCCCTCCACTAATCTCATGAGGATACCGTTCCGCGTCCTGGGCGCGAAGTCCAACCATTTCGAGGAGGTCACTGACCCGTTGTCGCCTTTCTTTGGTGCTCATGTGGTCATGAATTTTAAGCGGTTCCTCAATAATGCTCTCGGCCTTCATCCGGGGGTTAAGCGAGCCATAGGGGTCTTGAAAAATAATTTGCATATTCTTCCGTAAACCTCGAAGTTCTTTTTTACTCAAGTCAAGAATGTTTTTCCTTTCAAAGAGAATTTCTCCTTCCGTTGGTTCTATGAGGCGAAGGATCACCCTCCCCAAGGTAGTTTTTCCGCACCCACTCTCCCCTACTAATCCTAAGGTCTCTTCCTGCACAAGAGTGATGCTTACGCCATCCACTGCTTTGACGGGGTTACCTCTCTGAGCTATGAGTCCCCCTTGAGCCGGGAAGTATTTTTTTATATTTATAACTTCGAGAAGATTATTCATAATCCAAAACGTAATCCATAAAAAAACCTGCCGGGGGTGAGGCTTGCCTCGCCCCTACATTTACCTATTGCCTATAAATCTCGACTTCGATGGCACTTTGACCAATGGCCAGGACTTACTTCCGCAAATTCAGGTTCTACATCCCGGCATATATCTATAACCATATCACAACGAGGATGAAATTTACACCCCGCAGGTAGGTTGAGAGGGTCTGGAACTTGTC
>DATEXU010000261.1:0-21406 GCA_035256645.1 Thermodesulfobacteriota bacterium
TTCATGCAATAGGCAGAGATAGGAAGCAAGGCTCCCGCATCGTGCCGGTCACGGGCCACTTTGCAATAACGGATCGCATCAATCGTCACTCCAGCGCTGTTCGGTGAGTCTTGGACCGAGAGACGGCATTCTAATTCAAACGGGATGCCGGCAAACCCGCGCGCTTCCATCCGGATAAAACAAACCTTATTGTCATTCTGCCAGGGAACATAGTCCGAAGGTCCGATATGGATGTTTTCATCAGCGAGCGGTACCGCGAGCTGGGATTGGACTGATCTGGTTTTTGATTGTTTTTTGGTTATGAGCCGACTTCGTTCCAGCATATTGAGAAAGTCGGTATTCCCGCCGGTATTGAGCTGATAGGTCCGCTCTATTCTGGTTCCCCTTTCTTCAAAAAGCCGGGCTAACGTTCTGTGGAGGATGGTTGCGCCGAGCTGAGATTTAACATCATCACCGATTACAGGAATTCCGCGTTTAAAAAATTTTTTAGCCCAATCCGCATCGGAAACAATGAAAACCGGCATGCAATTGATAAAACTCACCCCGGTGTTCAGGCAGCACCGGGCATAATACCGCGCAGCTTCCTCTGATCCCACGGGTAAATAGTTGAGGAGAATATCGGGTTCTGTCTCTCGCAGGACTTGTTCAACGTCCACTGAAGGCTCCTTGGCAATCCGGAAAGCACGATCGTCAGGATACTCCAGCATATGGCCGGCAACGCCATCCATGACCGGACCCATTTTCACGGTCACTCCATAATGGGGGAGTTCTTTCCAAATAGGCATGATACAATTGGGCTTTGCATTGATAGCCACGTCCAGAGCTTTTTCCACTTTTCGCGCGTCAATATCAAAAGCAGCAACGACCCGGATATCACTCGGCAGGTAGCCAACCAGCGTCTTGTGCATAAGGCCGAGCGTGTCTTCAGGATTATGCCGGTAATATTCAAGGCCCTGAAGTAAAGCGGCTGCACAATTTCCCACGCCCACTAATGCGATTTTAATTGGTTCCCCCATGGCGCATTCCTCCTTTCAGGTTATCGGAGAAGACCAAATAGAAGAAAAAATAAGATATTAAATCGAGGTTGATGAGTTCGTAAAAAGTCAAAATTCGCTGGTTTTGTCATGCTGACCCTTCGACGAACTCAGGGTGACAGTGTCGAAGCATGACGTAATATCAATTAGTTATGTTTACCCTTCGACAGGTTCAGGGTGACATCTCCGACTTTTTACGAACTCATCATATTTTATTCTATTAAACGACAAAAGTCACTTTTTTTCTGTAAGGGAAAAAAGTGACTTTCAATAACTTACTGTTCCTTGACTACGACGAAAAAAGAGCCTTGTTTGCGGTTTACGAAAAAGAGGATTCCTTCTTGTAGAGAAGCATCTTTTATAGTGTCTTGATAATCTTTGAGTGAGGTAACCGGTTTTTGGTTAACTTCTTTAATAACATCCCCTGATTTTAAACCAGCTTCATCAGCCGCGCTTCTTGGCTCAACCTGGAAAACAATTACTCCTTGTTCAGTTTCCGGGTAACCAAAGTTTTGGGCTGTTTCAGGGGTGAGTTCTTCAACCTGAATCCCGATATCAGGGCCCATTTTCTCAGGTGCAAGTTTTTTTACTTCCTCTTTTTCTTTTACGGTAACAACAAAGGATTTTTTTTCTTGATCTCGAATGACAATAAGTTTAACCGACTCTCCTATGGGGGTCGTTTCCACCAGCCGGGAAAAGTCTTGTACCCTATTAATTTTTTTATTGTTACACTCAACCACAATATCTCCTTTTTTAAGACCGGCTTTATCCGCTGGGCTGCCAGGAATAACATCAGTGATCAAGGCTCCTTCCAGGTCTTTAACCCCAAAGGTCTCCGCCAATTCGGGAGTGAGTTCCTGGATAGAAACCCCCATCCATCCGCGGGTAACTCTGCCTTGTTTTTTAAGTTGCTCCATGATTTCTTTAGCCATGTTGATGGGAACGGCAAACCCAATCCCGATATTTCCGCCTGTTGTGGTGTAAATAAGAGTATTAATTCCAACCACCTCTCCCTGGATATTGAATAAAGGGCCTCCGCTGTTGCCGGGGTTAATAGAAGCATCAGTTTGAATAAAATCATCGTATGGAGCAGCGCCGATGGCCCTCCCTTTGGCGCTCACAATGCCGGCGGTTACCGTATGATCCAATCCAAAGGGATTCCCAATAGCCATTACCCAATCCCCTACTCTCAGCTTGTTAGAATCCCCCAATTTTACCGGATCAGGAAAGTCAACCCACGTTTTTGCCTTGATCAGGGCTAAGTCAGTCTTTTCATCACGACCGACAACTTCAGCCGCATAGGTTTTTTCATTCGCTAAACGAATATTTATTTGCTCTGCTTCCTCCACCACATGGGCATTGGTGATAATATACCCTTCCTTGGAAACAATGAATCCGGAACCCAAACTAATCTGTTTTTGCTGCGGAAGCTTTCGCCCAAAAAAATTTTCCCAAAAATCCCTTCCAAAAAACTCTTCGAAAGGAGATTGAGGATCGCCAAAGAAATCGGGCGATTTAGCCATTTTTGTGGTGCTAATATTGACTACTGCCGGACTTACCTTGTCCACCAAATCCGCGAAAGAAGGAGAAAAGCCTTTAATGATAACAGACGAGGTTGATTTCGAAGGCAATAATTTTCTTAAGAAATCAACGTTGCCAAAGTAATAGCCTCCGATAACTCCTAAAATGATGCCGAAGGTTAAAATGCCAACAAAAAATTTGACTGAAACTTTTCCCGAATTAGATTGCATGTCTTTAACCGTTGGAGATGTCACCCTGAGCCTGTCGAAGGGTGAACATAAGTAATTGATAATACGTCATGCTTCGACAAGCTCAGCATGACAAAACCCGCGAATTTTGACTTTTTACGAACTCATCAAATTTGAAGAAGTTTTTATAATTTTTGTTTATTTATTATAAAAAAAATACTCTGTTATGACAAGCAAAATCACGCGTGTTCTTATGGTGTCTATTTTTTTACCCCGTTAGAAATGCCCTGTGGGGAAGCACGGAGTAAAATTAAAGATTCTTACACTTTTTCACACGGGGTAAATCCTATTAGAAAATTTTCTAACGGGGTCTACTATAAAAAATTTCTCCTTTTGTGACAAGAAAATTCGCACCGTCTTCTTACGGTGTTGACTTTAACGATAAGGATAAACAGATTGGAGTGAAAAAAAACAGCCCGTTAATCGAGCTGTTTTTTTTGGCAGGAGAGGCGGCACCCGGATTCGAACCGGGGAATAAAGGTTTTGCAGACCTCTGCCTTAGCCACTTGGCTATGCCGCCTTGTAAAGAGCGGGAAACGGGATTTGAACCCGCGACCTCAACCTTGGCAAGGTTGCACTCTACCGCTGAGTTATTCCCGCTTTTAAGACAATATTAAAAACTAAAATAATTTTTTTATTCTGTCAACAGAAACTCTTCTTTCTTCTTTAGGAATCAGGTTGATCAAAAAGGAGAATCGATAGAAATAGACTAAACCTGACCACACGGCCAGAAGCATAGCGAAGAATAATAAAATGTTTCCGATCTGATGAAAATTTATGTGAAAATATTTATAATGGAGCAGTAAGGAAAAGACGGCAACAACCTGGAAAGCAGTTTTTTTCTTTCCCAACGTTTCAGCAGGAATAACTAAGCCCTCGATTGCGGCAATTCCTCTTAAACCGGTAATGGCTATTTCTCGGGATACGATGATGGCTACCACCCAGGCAGCAACCTCATGAAGGGGAATAAGCATGATTAAACAAGCAGTGATCAAAAGCTTGTCAGCCAAGGGATCAAGGATTTTCCCCAGGCGGGTAATGCTATTTCTTCTTCGAGCAAAAAACCCATCTAAAAAGTCAGTGAGAGAGGCTAGGGCAAAACAGAGGGCAGCAAAAAAGCTGGTTGTTTTGCCGGGAAAAAATAACAGGATAAACAAAACCGGGATAAAAGCAATTCTGCTCAGGGTTAAAATGTTTGGTAAATTTAACATGCTGATTAACCGATGAAAAAGGATTTAGTTTTCATGAGCGCTCAACCCGTGAAGACAATTACTTGTTCAGTCTTTTTTGAGCGCACGGGTAACAATATTGTCTCCCTGCTAATATTTTACATGCAACAAAAGATAGAATCCCAAAATGCCAAAAATAAAATTTGCGGCCCAGGCAGAAATAAGCGGGGGCAAAGCCCCTCCCGCCCCGAGGGCATTGCAGATTCCGTAAAAAAACCAGTATGCCAGCCCAATAACACAACTTAATGTTACCCCGATAGCAAACCCGCCATGTTTCCCAATCTTCAGGGCAAAGGGAATCCCAAATAAGGCAATAAAAAAATTGATGAATGGACTAGAAAGTTTAGCGTATAAGGCTGCTAAAGATTTGGTGGTATCATACCCCTCCTGAGTGGTTTTTTCAATATATCCTTTTAACTCGAGATAACTCATCTCTTCGGGTTCCCTGATCTCCTGTTTAAAGGTTTCCGGAGTCTCTTCAAGGGGGAAAAATGTTTCTTTGGTGAAAGAAGTCGCAATAACGTTATTTGCTTCAAACTCCCGAGTGAAAACATTTTGAAAAACCCATGTGTTTCCTTGCCAGATAGCCCGTTCAGCATCGATTCTTTTGTAGAGCGCAAAATCATGGTTAAGGAAATACAGGGTAACGCCATGAAGCGTATTCTTGCGAGAGGAAAAGTACTTGATATTATAAATAATTCCCTTGCCCCGAAACCAGATTTGGTCCGGATTAAAGATTTTTTTCTTTTCTTTCCCTTTGATACCGCGGGAAATAGCCGTAGCCTTTTTGGTAGCATACGGGGAAATAAGTTCGTTGCCGAAGAGAGTAACAATGCTGATGCATAAGGCAGCAATAAGGATAGGCGATATCGTCCGCGATAGACTTACTCCGCTTGACCTTAGGGCGATGATCTCGAAATTTCGAGATAGTATACCGATCACAATAGAAGTAGCAAGGAGTACCGGAATGGGAGTAACCTGAAAAATCATGGCAAGGGTTCTAAAAAGGAAATGCTGCAAGAGTAATGCAAAACTTACCTGGTATTTTAAAAATTCTCCAAGGCGGTCGACCAGGTCACCGATAAAAAAGAGAACAACTATGACCGCTAAGCTAAATAAAAAGACTTTGATGAATTCGCGGAGGATATACCGGGTGATAATCGTCATGGTGAATTTAAATTTCTTTTACAAGAGATAAACGTTGACGGCTTCGTAAAAAGTCCATCTGCGGCGTTGCGCTGCATCCTCATTCATTGCGGCGTACAGGTAAGTACGCCTCATTCCGTCGGATTTGCGCGCCTTGCATCTGAAGCTTTTTACTGTGCCGTCTGATTTTCGAGTTTTTACGGCTTCATCAACGTTAGCACCATCCATTTAGCCAAGGAGATTCTCTAAAATTTTATTCAAGGTTTTGTCGCTAATGCCTCGGATTTTTTTTAGCTCCTCAAGCTCTTTTATGCCTCCCTGGGCTTCTCGATAGGCGATAATTGCTGCGGACATTTCTTCTCCAATGCCCAGCTTCACCACCAGGCCATCTTTGGTAGAGTTATTAATGTCCCACATGAGCGAGGGAAGGTAGCCGATTTTTTCGGGCTTGGTTCCTTCAGTAATACGACGAAATTTATTTTTAATTATTTCCAGGTACCAGTTGAGTTTCTCTAAAACCAGTATTGGTGATTCAGCCTTTATTTTTTTGAAAAGGTAGAAAGAGAGCAAAAGAAAAAACACATTAGGCAACCACATGGCAATCATGGGGTGCACCATACCAAGGCTACCGATATTTTCTCCCAGAGAAAAAAGAATATAATACATGAGTATTACCATTAAACTAATAACAAAACCGTATGCTCTTCCAGCCCGGGGAGAAAAAATTCCGAGCGGAACTGCTAAAAAACCAAAGACTAAACAAGCAAAAGGGGTAGAAAACCGGCTGTGTAATTCCACTAAGGCATCATAGTATTTTGCTTTGTTGACCCTTTGTTGGATTGCGAACTGCCATAATTCTTGAAATGACATTTCCTTTTTCTTTTTTTGCATACTGGTATGTCCGAGAGGGGAATCTTGGAGGTTCAGTATCAGATTATACGTTTCAAAATCAATTTTTTGGTAACTTTTTTTCTTTTGACTAAGACGATGAATACTGCCGTTTTTTAATTGAAGGGTCATCTCAAGTTTTTCAGGATTAGGGATTAAATACCCCTCTTTGGCTACTATGGTTGAAGGTTCTTCGGCTTGGCGGGTATCAGACACCATGATTCCCCCTAATTTTCCATCTGAAGAGGCTATTTGGTTAACATAAAGCGTTAACCCCTCGAAGTCAGAATCGAATATCCTTTCTTTGATTCCTACTTCTGCTTTGGTTTTCGCAACATCAAAAATCAGTTTTTTTAAAGAGTAATTTGCTTTGGGACTTAAACAAAGGGTAAAAAAATTGGACGCACAAAATGCAATTAACGAGACCATCAGGATTGGCCGAAAAATTTGGGAAAGGCTAATGCCTGAGGCTTTAAACGCAATAATTTCACCATCAGTTGACATCCTTCCCAGGGTGGTGAGGATTCCGAGCAAAAGGCTCATGGGGATAACGAACATGAATAATGAAGGAAGAAGAAATCCTAAAAACATTAACGTGGCTACGAATCCAAAACCTTTATTTATTACCATTTCAGTCAGTTTGAAGACCTGACCCATGAGCGTGGTAAAGGTAAAAATGAAGACACATACCCCGAAAGTGGTGAATATCTCTTTGAATAGGTAAAGATCAATTATTTTGATTTTTGGTTTGAATTTATTTAAAACCATCTTGGGAGTCAGCGAGAATGCGTTGGCATTTTTTTTGAAATTCAATTCATTTTTAAAATTTTGTCGAAAATGATTGTATAGCAGGATAGTGAACATCCGTCAAGGAGCTTTACCCCGTTAGATATCAAATATCTAACGGGGTAAAGAAGCACGGGGTAAAATAAAAAATACTTACGCTTTGTCACACGGGGTAAATGCCCCGTGTGAAAACCTTCTAACGGGGGTTACTTTCCAGGAAAATAGGAATTTCCTTTTATAATAAGATAAAATAAAAAAAATTGAACCTAAATCTTACTAAAGGAGGCCATATGGCCAGAAAGGAAAAAACATGTCCCCATTGCGGGAAAAAATTCCTGGAATACCAGAATCCTGTTCCTACTGTGGATATCATCATTGAGGTTGAAGCTCAAGGAATTATTTTAATAAAAAGGAAAAACCATCCTCACGGATGGGCGCTTCCCGGGGGATTCGTGGATTATGGCGAGACAGTTGAAGCGGCAGCAGCCCGTGAAGCAAAAGAAGAGACTTCTTTGGAGTTAGAGTCCATGCGACAGTTTGGGGTATATTCTGACCCAACGCGGGATCCACGACAACACACTCTCTCAATCGTTTTTATTGCCCAAGGCCGGGGAATGCCCCATGCGGCTGATGATGCGGAGGATTTAGGAATTTTCACCCCGGACAATCTCCCCCATCCAATAGTGTTTGATCATGATAAAATTCTTCAGGATTATTTTCGGATGAAAAAACGCATTAGTGATTAATTATTTGATATTATAATAGTTTTAAACTTAAAAAAATTGAAAACTTCAGGAAAGATAGCAATAAAGTAAAAAAAGCTTGCCAAAAAAAAATTTTATGGTAAAAATCAAAAACTTCTGGTAGTAGTGGCGCACTCAATGATTTTAATGTAACCTAATGTAGTGAATCTAACACTTCTTTACGTAAACTCCAAGACCGTCATTCCCGCGAATACCCTGGAGGGCACGGGTGCGGGAATCCAGTCCAAAAACACTGGATTCCGGGTCAAGCCCGGAATGACTAATTAAAGTAAAGACATTTCTGAATCACTACACTAATAATTTTTTGTACTTTATATAGTTAAGGTGAAGCAATGGCAAGAAAGTGTGATATTTGCGGAAAAGGGCATCAAATTGGATATACGGTGAGCCATGCGCACAATAGAACCAAACATGTGTGGTATCCAAACCTCCAAAAAGTTCGAGTAGGCGAAAAAGGGTCGAGGCGGCGAATGAAGGTCTGTACCCAATGCCTTCGCTCCGGCGGTTTGAACAAAGCCTCTTAGGCGGTTTTTCCTCTACAGCTTTATCCTGCTTACTTCAATAACTCCTTTAATTTTTTTAATATGGTTGATAATACTTTCCAGATGGGTAAGGTCCGTTACTTCTAACTCAAAAGTGCTGACACCTTGCTGAGTTCCGGTCGTAATGACATTTGCCCCTTTGATATTGCTTTTAAGTTTTGTAATCGCCCCAGTAAGTTCAGAAAGTAAGCCGGGTTTATCCTGCGATAAAACTTTAATTTTTACCGGCCGGCTCAATTCTTTAGTACGGTCCCAACCCACCTCGACCCTTCGTTCCTTGCTTGTTTCAAGGAGACGAGGGCACGCATCCAGGTGAATCGTTACCCCTCGACCTTTCGTGATATACCCGATAATTTTGTCTCCCGGAAGCGGGCTGCAACATTTTGCAAAATTTACCAAAATGTGGTCAATGCCTTTTACGCGCACTCCACTTGAAGGGTCAGCCGGTTTTGGTTTTGATTCGCCTTTTTTAGAAAGGAATTTTAGGTTTTTCTCCAGTTCTTCCGGCGGGATTAATTTTTGGATAACGTGACTGATTTGGATTTTTCCAAGCCCTATGGCAATCAAAAGGTCCTGCACATTATTGCAACCAATATCTTCCATCACCTTGCCGATTTTTCCTGACTTCAAAAGATGGGTGAAATTGAGGTGATACCGTTTAAACTCACGTTCACACGCTTCTCGTCCTGCCTGAATGTCATCTTCACGTTCGGTAAGTCGTATCCACTGTCGTATCTTGGTGCGGGCGTGAGAAGTCTTTACGATTTTCAACCAGTCTTTACCTGGTTTTTGATTTTTTGAAGTGATGATCTCAATAGTGTCGCCATTCCTCAGCTCATACGCCAAAGGGACCATTCGGCCGTTAGCGCGGGCTCCTATGCATTGATGACCAACATTCGTGTGGATAGCATAGGCAAAATCAATCGGGGTTGCCCCCTTTGGGAAAGATCTTACTTCTCCACGGGGAGTAAATACGTAGACCTCTTGGGGGAAAAGGTCAATGCGAAAAGTTTCCAAAAACTCTCCCGGGTCCTTGAGATCTTGCTGCCATTCTAACATCTGGCGAAGCCAGGAAAAAAGCTGATTATATTGTTTGTCAATTTCTTTTCCGCTTTCTTTATAACGCCAATGGGCTGCAATCCCTTCCTCGGCTATCTTATGCATCTCCGAGGTTCTGATTTGAATTTCCATCCTTTCCCCATAAGGACCAATCACCGTAGTATGAAGGGATTGGTACATGTTGGCCTTTGGCATCGCAATAAAATCCTTAAACCGTCCGGGCACCGGTGTCCACAGTGAGTGGATAATTCCGAGGGCGGCATAACAATCCTTGATTGAATTCACGATAATTCTAAAAGCGATAAGATCATAGACTTGATCGAAATCGATTTTTTGACGGAGCATTTTTTGGTAAATACTGTAATAGTGTTTTAACCGTCCAACGACCTCGTTATGAATATTGAACTGCTCCAGCTTCTCCGAAATTATTTTTTTTACTTTCTGGACATACTGATTGCGTTCCTCTTTTTTTGACCTGATCATTTCGTCGAGGTAATGAAACTCTTTGGGGTGGAGAAACTTAAGAGACAGGTTTTCGAGTTCGGTTTTGATCCAATCAATTCCTAAACGATTAGCGATGGAAGAATAAATATCAAGGGTTTCCTGTGCGATGGTCCTTTGTTTTTCCGAAGATAAAAATTCCAAGGTCCTCATATTGTGGATGCGATCAGCGAGCTTGATAAGAATCACGCGAATATCTTGGGCCATTGCCAGGATCATTTTGCGAAAATTTTCTGCTTGTTGTTCCTCGGTGCTGCTAAAGTTGATTTTACTGATTTTTGTTAATCCATCTACAAGGGAAGCGACATGAGGGCCGAAGAGCTCCTGGATTGTTTCGAGGCTCGTCGAAGTGTCTTCCATAGTATCATGAAGAATCCCGGTGACAACACAGAGATCATCCATTTTCATTTCGGTAAGAATGTAAGCAACGTGTAATGGATGGGTAAAGTATGGCTCTCCAGAGAGTCGAATCTGTCCCTGATGGGCCTTGGCCGAAAAAATATAGGCTTTTTCAATGAGGGCAGTATCGGCATGAGGATAGTAGGATTGCAGGCTTTCAATGATGTCGTTGATGCGGACAATAGAGAGTCCCTGCTGAGGATCATCTTTTTTTATACCCCACAGTTTATTGTGGTCAGATTTTTGTGGTGGAAGGGGTAAAGTGTCCATTTATGTCATCCGTATTTCGTGTGAAATCCTTCTAACGGGGTTTGCCAAAAAAGTGATCGTTGACATAACCCCTTGTTTCCTCAATGTTAACCAAATCAACTTTTCCGGTCTTTCGATCTCGTATCTCTACCTTGCCTTCCTCGAGCGTGCGTTGGCCAATGGTGATGCGGAGCGGTATCCCGATTAAATCAGCATCTTTGAATTTTATCCCCGGCCGTTCATCGCGGTCATCCATCAGAGCATCAATGCCGTCTGAGTTAAGCGCGTTATATATCTTAAAGGCAGTTTCATTGACTTTAGGTTCATTAACGTTTACGGGAAGGATCAGCACCTGATAGGGAGCCAGGGTGAGCGGAAAGATAATGCCGTCTTTATCGTGGTGCTGCTCGATTGCGGCCGCGATTGTTCTTCCCACGCCAATTCCGTAACACCCCATCACGATCAGTTTTTCTTTGCCGGCCTGGTCTAAGTAAGTTGCATGAAGGGCTTCACTGTATTTGGTCCCGAGTTTGAAGATGTGTCCGACTTCAATCCCTTTTCTCATTTTTAACGGCTTTCCGCACCGGGCGCAAGGGTCATTGACTTTTGCCTTGCGTAAATCAGCATACTGAGTTACCTGATAGTCTCGCGGGGTATTGACATTTTTAAAATGCACATCATTCTCATTTCCTCCGGTAAACATGTTGACAGCTCCTTTTAAGGTATAGTCAGCATAGATCGGTATCGTTAAACCGACCGGACCGGCGAATCCTCGAGGGGCGCGCGTCACTTTTTCTACTAATAAATCATCAGCAAGCAATAATTCACCGCAGGCCAAGTAATTTTTAAGTTTTATCTCGTTAATCTCATGATCTCCTCGTACCAAAGCGGCAACCGGTCCTTTATCCGTGGCGAAGATAAGCGTTTTGATAAGGCGCTCAGGTGATACGCCAAGGAATCCGGTTACCTCTTCAACTGTTTTTTGTCCGGGCGTGGGTACTTTGTCGCGGTTTTTTTGGTTTTCTTGTGACGGAGAATTTTCCGGGGGTTTGATTTCAGCTTTCTCCAAATTTGCGGCATAGCCGCAGGATTCGCAATAAACGATGATATCTTCACCGGAATCGGCTAAGACCATAAACTCATGGGAAAAGCTTCCTCCAATAGCACCCGTGTCAGCTTCTACTGCTCTAAAGTCCAGGCCGCATCGCTCAAAGATCCTCGAATAAGCCTTATGCATTTTGTGATAGCTTTCTTCCGCTCCTGCCCCATCACGGTCAAAGCTGTAAGCATCTTTCATGACAAATTCCCGGGCGCGCATCACGCCGAATCGTGGCCGGATCTCATCTCTAAATTTAGTTTGAATCTGATAAAGGATTAACGGGAGCTGGCGGTAGGACTTAACTTCCCTTCGAACCAGATCAGTAATGACCTCTTCATGCGTGGGGCCTAAACAAAAATCGCGTTCACTTCGATCTTTCAACCGGAGCAGTTCCTTGCCATAAAACTGCCAGCGGCCGCTTTCCTGCCAAAGCTCAGCGGGCTGAACTCCGGGAAGGGTTACCTCCTGGCCGCCGATCTGGTTCATCTCTTCCCGGATAATGGTTTTAAGTTTCTGGAAAACCCGCTGGGCTAAAGGAAGATAGGAATAAATTCCCGCGGCCAGTTTTCTGATCATGCCGGAGCGGAGCATGAGTTGGTGGCTTATCACTTCAGCATCCGCCGGGGTTTCCCTCAATGTCGGTATCAACGCTTTTGAAAATAGCATTTATTATGTCTCCTTTTTCGGTTCCATGTTTCTTATCCCTTTATAGGTCCTTGCTCGGGGAAGACGATTCGAAATCAACAAGAGGTAATCCCTCAAGGTTACTTCCTCTTTAGAATTCTTGATAGAGAAAAAAGTTTTTACCCCGTTAGAAAAACCCTGCTTGCCCTGTTAGATATCAAATATCTAACGTGGTGAAGAAACACGGGGCAAATGCCCCGTGAGAAACCCTTCTAACGGGGGTTACTTAGCACGATGGTAAAAACTTAGGTTGTGTGTAACAAAAAACAGAAAAATGAGTCACTTAAAAATTGTTAATCTCTTCAATGAGTCGGTCTAAAAGATTTTTTACGGGTACTTTGCCGAGGGGTTTTCCTTTTTTAAAAAGCAAACCTGATTTTTTTCCTCCGGCAATCCCGATATCCGCCTCCCGGGCTTCTCCCGGGCCATTGACTACGCAGCCCATGACTGCGATAGTGATGGGCTTTTTGAGATGTGAAATTCGGTTTTCCAATTCTTTAACGATCCTTTCAATATTTACTTCACAGCGGCCGCAGGTAGGGCAGGAGATGATCTCCGGACCAAAGCGTCGTAACTTTAATGCCTGCAAAATAGCATAACCAACTTTCACTTCCTCAATCGGAGGCGCAGTAAGAGAGACCCGGATGGTATCGCCAATCCCTTCAGCCAAAAGTATACCCATTCCTAATGAAGATTTAATCGCTCCCCTGAGCAAAGGACCAGCTTCGGTAATACCAACGTGCAGGGGATAATGAGTTTTGGAAGCAATCAGGCGATACGCTTTTACGGTCGAAAGCACGTCAGAAGCCTTCAGGGAGACCTTAATAAGGTCAAAGTCAAAGCTTTCCAAGAGTTTAATATTGCGAAGGGCGCTTGCGACTAACGCTTGGGGAGTAGGGTGCCCGTATTTTTTTAACAGGTCTTTTTCCAAAGACCCGGCATTAACTCCAATGCGGATAGGGATTGAGCGGGTAGAGGCTTTTTTTACGACTTCAGCGACTTTTCTTTTTTCTCCGATATTACCGGGATTTATTCTGAGACCATCAACGCCGGCATCGATGGCCATCAGCGCGAGTTTATGGTTAAAGTGAATATCGGCAATTAAAGGGATAGCAATACGGGTTTTTATTTCTTCTAATTGTTGCGCAGCGTTTTCATCCGGCACCGCGACCCGTATTATCTCACAGCCGGCTTCTTCCAGTTCATGGATCTGGCTAATCGTCGCAGCTGCGTCCCGGGTGTCGGTTTTGGCCATGGATTGGACCGATATAGGCGCCCGTCCGCCAACTTTTATGTTACCTATCGTAATGCTTTTAGTCGGATGTCGTTTCATGGCCAGATAGGTTTAAACTTCCGATAAGTTGTTTTATATCGTCAATATGTTTAGCCTTAAGATACTCCTTAATGCCGTGAATGATTTCCCTACACATAGTGGGATTAATAAAATTAGCTGTTCCCACTTGAACTGCTTGTGCTCCGGCAATCATGAATTCGAGAGCATCACGGTAGGAAGCAATTCCTCCCAATCCCACAACCGGTATTGAGACTTTTTGAGCTACCTCCCACACCATCCGGAGAGCGATAGGTTTAATGGCAGGACCAGAGAGACCTCCGGTTATTGTTGAAAGTAATGGAGCGGCAGTGTCAACATCAATTGCCATGCCCAGAAAAGTATTCACCAGGGATATGCTGTCTGCTCCTTCTCCTTCAACTCTTTTGGCAACGTCGGCAATATCAGATGCCTGAGGAGTAAGCTTTATCATAAGGGGTAAGGAGGTTGCCTTGCGAATCCGCTTTGTTAAAAGGCCGGCCTGTTTGGGCTCTTTGCCAAAGGACATCCCGCCTTTTTTAATGTTGGGGCAGGAGATGTTAACTTCGAGTCCCGCTATCCCCTCAGTCTCGGACAAGCGTCGGGCTATCCTTACGTACTCTTCGATAGTGTGCCCGAAGATATTAACGAAGATAGCCACATCATAGTTACGCAAAAGCGGGAGCTTCTCTTTGATAAAAGCATCTACTCCGATATTTTGCAGTCCGATGGAATTAAGCATGCCTCCGGTGGTTTCCATGATGCGGGGAGGAGGATTTCCCGGATAAGGGTTTAAGGATAATCCCTTAACCACGATTCCCCCCAGCTCATTTAAATCCAACAACGGGGAAAACTCCAGGCCGTATCCAAACGTTCCGGAAGCAGCAATAACCGGATTTTTGAGAGGTATACCGCCAATGTTGACTGCTGTGTTTACCATTCTATTTCCTTGGCATCAAAAACTGGACCCTCGAGGCAAACCCGTCCGTATTTTTTTTGATCCTGATCGTGGTGAGTTTGTCGCTTCAGTTTAACCGCACAGCCAAGACACACTCCAATGCCGCAGGCCATCCGGGACTCTAAAGAGACCTGACAGGGTAATTGGTAGTTAAAGCTTAGGCTTGCCGTCTTAGCTAACATTGGACGAGGGCCACAAGCAAAACACATCGTATGATTATCAGCCTTAAAAGCATGGTTATCTAAAAAACGGCGGAAAAGCTCAGTTACTAAACCATTATATCCACTGCTTCCGTCTTCGGTTGCGCAATGCACGGGGATATCCATTCTCCGGAATTCCGTTAGGAAGAGCAGTTGCGAAGCAGACTTTGCTCCCACGAAAATCTGGATATTTTTTATACCCGATTCCACCAAAGAGTAAATCAGTCCCCGAAGAGGGACAATACCCATGCCTCCAGCCACAATCAATGCAGCGCTCAGCGTGTCCGAAAATTCGAATCCTTTTCCTAATGGCCCCAATAACGCCAATTCAGCGCCAGGGAGCATCTGGGACATGATGTGAGTGCCGTAACCAACCACGTGATAAAAGATTTCTAAAAAAGTTCCTTCGGTAGTTTTAAACCGATGGGCAGCGAAAGGGCGGCGAAGAAGGGGATCATAACCCATCCCAAGTCTGAGCATAATAAACTGTCCTGACTTAATAATAAAATTATCGAAAGGACCAGATAAAACCATGCGAAAACAAGCAGGGGCTACCTCTTGATTGAAAACGATTTTAGTTTTACTATCCTTCATGGAACTTTCGGCGATCTTTTTCTTTTTAAGCGTTGTTGTAGTAAACGGCATAAATAAAGAGGCATCCTTTTTCCCCATGCCGTGTCCCCGCTATTGTCATTCCGTGCTTGACACGGAATCCAGGGGCAGGCAAAAAGTAAATCAGTCTCATCGCTTTACGAGCCACCCTTCTGGATTCCGGCTTTCGAGACTGTGTCGTAATACATATTTTGTCACCCTGAACTCGTTTCAGGGTCTCATACATATTGATTTTATTAGATGCTGAAACAAGTTCAGCATGACATTTTGCCTTGATATGCTAATTGCGACACAGTCTCTTCGCCGGAATGACGTCGGGAAACTGGGGTGAAATGAGAACAGCATCTTCTATGTCAACCTGGTTTGAGTCAATTTTTTGCATTACTTGATTTTTTATTAAGTATTTCACTGGCAAGACAAATATTTTTTTGTCCCAATGTTTGGATGTATTGGGCTAGATCGTTCAAAGACCTTCCGTTGGTCTGAATATCCAAAACTTCGATGAGCATGGGAAGGTTAAGCCCGGTTAGCACTTCTACTTTTCCTTCTTTGAGAAACGCCAGACTCATATTACACGGTGTTCCACCAAACATGTCGGTAAAAATTAAAACGCCTTCTTTTTCATCAACTTTCTTGATCGCTTTAATGATTTCCTGTTTGAATTCATTTACATCTTTCCCGGGATCAATCGAAACGGTTGCGGTATTTGCTGGTTTTTTCCTGACAATTTTCTCAGCTGCTTCAAGAAATTTTTCCGCTAAACCAAAATGGGCGACAATAACTATTCCAATCATGTTTGGCACCTCTTTCTTTTAAACTTTATCCACGTCTCGATGACGGACATGAAGTGAGTAAATATTTTCATCAAAAAAGGTTTTTAATAGGTTAACAATACTGACGGAACGATGACGTCCGCCGGTACAACCAACGGCGATAGTGAGATTTGCTTTTCCCTCCTGTGCATAGAGTGGGATCAAGAAGTTTAACAATTCCTCAAACTTTTTAAGGAAAAGTTTTGTTTCTTGTTTTTCGGAAACGAAATTTTTTACTTTTTCATCGTTTCCGGATAACGGGCGAAGCTCGTCTATGAAATAAGGATTGGGAATAAAACGGACATCAATCACAATATCCGCTTCATACGGAATGCCAAACCGATAGCCAAAAGAAACCGCGTGAATGGTTAGTCTTGATTTATTTGTGGGCACTTGAAAGGCTGCGAATATCTTTTTTTGCAAGTCATGTACCGTGTACTCTGAGGTGTCAATAATTATAGAAGCAGTTTCCCTTAATTCCGATAAGCGATCCCTTTCCAGTTTTATCCTGTCCGGGATAGAGCCTTCGATGTCAAGGGGGTGCTGGCGCCTGGTCTCGCTAAAACGGCGGACTAAAGCCGCATCAGAAGATTCCAAGAAAATAATCTCAGGAGTATGACCTTGCGAACGAAGTTCTCTAAAGATTCTGGGGTACTCGTTAAGAAATTCTCTTTCTCGGATATCCATCCCGAGACCGATTTTACTAATTTTTTCCCACGTAAAACCTTCACATAATTCGATAAACCGTGGGAAAAGGATGGGGGGCAGGTTGTCAACACAATAAAAGCCAAGGTCTTCTAAAGCTTTTAAAACCGTGGTCTTGCCTGAGCCTGAAAGACCGGTAACAATAACGATTCTGATATGTTTTGCCGCCATAATATTTTTTCAAACCCAGTTTTTAAATTCTCATACCAAGTCGCCTTCATTTGCATATCTTTGTTGTCTCCTCGTCATACTCCTCGACGCACTAAAACGTACGCCTACGTCGATTCCTCGTCCCTGACTCGATCTGCTTTTGAATGCAACGTGGTATCACCCGCATTTACAATGCGCACAAAAAAGGGCTGATCGTCCGAAGATCAACCCCGTGATTTTTTTTTTGCTTTGTGTAAGCAGTAATCGGTAACTTTAATATTTTTCATCTTCCTGGGCGATGATATCATAAATTCCCTGGGACGTGGTGGCTCCCATAATATTTCTTCGAAAGGCGCTGTCTTTCAATAACCGCGAAATTCGTGCTAAAGCTTTTAAATGGATACCAGCCGAATTTTCTGGAGCAATAAGAAGGAAAATAATGTGCGTTGGTTTTCCATCCATGGATTGAAAATCCACTCCGTCAAGGCTTCGGCCAAAAGAAACGATCAAATTTTCTATCTTTTTAATTTTTCCGTGGGGAATGGCGATCCCATCCCCGATCCCGGTTGAGCCGAGTTCTTCTCGTTCTAAAAGCACTCGGAGAAGTTCGGCGCTGTCAACCTTCGACTCTTTTTTTACTACACAATCCACCAATTCTTTTAATGCTTCTTTTTTAGTTTTGGCAAGAAGTGTGGGAATAATAAGGTCTTTGTTCATTAATTCGGTAATTTTCATGGCAAATCCTCTCAGGGTAAAAAGGGGTCATTTCTATTCACTAAAACTTTCAGTCTCAATTAATCCGTAATTTCCATCGTGCCGTTGGTATAAAACGTTGACTCGATGTGATTGAGCATTAGTAAAAACCAAAAAATCTTTTTTAATTAAGTCAAGCTGCATAACTGCTTCTTCCACTGTCATGGGCTTTGTAAAATAGTGTTCGGTGTGGATTACTTTGTGGCTTCGAGTTTCGGTTCCTTTTTCGAGGGAGATAATATTGTGTCGGATAGTAAATTCTGGAGCTCCTTTTTTCTTTTTAAGCTTTGATTTGTAGCGGCTCGCCTGGTTCAGCAGTTTATCCATGACAAGGTCAATAGCGGTGAAGAGGTTTTCGTTAGAAGTTTCTTTGCTGTTGAGCTTAATTCCGTCGGCAATGATATTCACTTCCGCAATAAACCTCCTTTTTTCTACTGCAAGCACTACTTCAGCTTTTACCCCCCGATCAAAAAATTTTTTAATCCGGGAGATTTTTTCTTCCGCATATCTTTTTAGGTCGTCATTTGGATCCACATGCCTAAGCGTTACAGAAATTTCCATAGCTCTTTATACCTCAACTTTAATTAGTTTTAAACAAACAACTTCATCGTTGCCAACCATAGTGATTTTTTTGTTTTAAAATGCTTTTTTCCTTATATGGGAGGGAAGGATGGACATCATTTCTCGGTATTTGGTTACCGTTCGCCGAGCAATATTAATATTTTTACCCTTTAAAATTTCCACAATTTTCTGATCACTATAAGGAGAGCTTGTGTTTTCTATGGCGATGATTTTTTTGATCCTATCTTTAACGCTTTTTGAAGCAAAGTGATCGCCATCCAGGGAATTTATACTACTATTAAAAAAGAATTTTAACTCAAAAATTCCATGTGAAGTATTGACATATTTACTATTGGTAGCTCGACTTACGGTTGATTCGTGCATATTGATGTCTTCCGCTACATCCCTCAAAACGAGCGGCCTTAAACAGTCGATCCCTTTGTTAAAAAAATCTTTTTGAAACTTAATAATACTATACATGACATTTCGCAAGGTATTTTGACGGTGATAAATACTTTTTATCAGCCATACCGCTGAGCGTAGTTTATTCTGAATATACTCTTTAGAATCCTCGGCGACGCGGTTGTTATTAGCGAGGATTTGCCGGTAGAAAGCGTTAATGTGGAGTCGAGGCAATCCATCCTCGTTAAGCACCACAACAAATTCTTCTCCAATTTTATAAACATAAAGGTCAGGGGTAATATATCTGGGCTCTTCGGTATCGAAAGCTCGGCCAGGCTTTGGGTCCAAAGAATGAATGGATTTGACTGCCCTGATTACATCTTCCCGGCGAACCTGGAGGTCTTTGGCTATAACATCATATTTTTTGGCGCCCAAGTTGTTCATGTGGCGGTCAAGGATTTTTTCGATAAAAATTTTATCTTTTTCTTTAATATTAGTCAGTTGAAGAAGAAGACATTCTTTTAAATTTCGTGCTGCTACCCCCGGGGGATCGAATTTTTGAACCTCCTTCAAAATGGTTTCAATTGCATTTATTGTGGTGCTGGATAATAAGGCCAGCTCTTCTAAGGTAGCGGTTAAATATCCATTGTTATCAAGGTTGCCAATGATGAGTTGCGCCAGTTTTTTTTCTTCCAAGGTTAGGGGCGAGAATACAAGCTGTTCGAAAAGATGATTTTGGAGGCTACCTCTCTTATCTGGACTCCTTTCAAAAAATGAAATAGATTCATCATCATTTTCTTCTCGATCAGAGAAGGAAGGTTCCCATGGGGTTTTAGAGTCTTGATAAAGATAATTTCGCCAATCAAAATCAGCGTCTTTGGAGCCGTTGCTAAAGCCTGCTTTTTCTTCTCCGGACGTACCTATTTCTTCAGTAATTTGGGTTTCTTTATCAGTTTTTTCCGCGGTGTTTTCCTGGGCTTCTTCCAAGATGGGATTTTCTTTCATTTCTTGGCGGATGAGATCTAATAGTTCGATTCGGGAAAGCTGGAGGAGTTTAATGGCCTGCTGAAGCTGAGGGGTCATTACCAGCTGTTGGGTAAGTTTTAAAGTTTGTTTGATTTCCAGCGCCATATTAACTCATTTTATGATAATTCATCTCTTAACCTTTTTAACTCAGCCTTTACCTTACCGATTCCCAGTAAGGACTTTTCTCCCAAATAGGCTTCACGCGCTTTTTTGCTCCGATAGATTTTTTCCGAATCACCTTCTTCGACAATCCGGCCTTTGTAAAGAATATATGATCGGTCACAAATAAGCAGGGTTTCTTGGTAGTTATGGTCAGAGATAAGTATCCCCATATTTTTTCCCTTGAGGCCGCGAATAATCTCTTGAATTTCTCCAACCGCAATAGGATCAATACCGGTGAACGGCTCATCTAAAAGAAGAAAAGAAGGTGAGGTAACTAAAGCCCGGCTAATTTCTACCCGGCGGCGTTCTCCTCCGGATAGAGAATAGGCTTTGTTTTTTGCCAAAGCCTGAAGATTCAGATCGTTAAGAAGTTTATTTAAACGAAGCTCTCGTTCTTCTTGACTTATATCGAGGGTCTCGAGGATGGCCATAATATTTTCTTCTACCGTGAGCTTCCTGAAAACCGAAGGTTCCTGGGGTAGATAACTAATTCCCTTGCGTGCCCGGAGATACATGGGGAAATCAGTAATTTCTTCGTTATTGAGCATGACCTTTCCTTGATTAGGTTTAATAAGGCCTACGATCATATAAAACGTAGTGGTTTTCCCTGCTCCATTTGGGCCGAGGAGTCCCACGATCTCACCAGCTTTAACGTTAAGGTTTACCTCATTAACTACTTTTCGTTTTCCGTAAAATTTGGTTAAGTCTTCTGCAATAATTTCCATGGATTTTTTTCCTCGGTTATTGTTTAAATCCTTTTCCTCCCGGATAAATTATTGCGTTTACCCGGCCTTGTTTGCCGCCTTCTTGCTTGTCGGATTCAACTTCCACACGGTCTTCTTTGATAAAAATAATGATCTTATCTCCGGTTATGATGTTTTTGCCTTGCCAGACTTTGGGTTTTCCGGTCATGAGAACCTTTTGTTGGGGTAATTGAAAAAAGGTTGCTTCTTGACAGGTGGCAGTTCGATCAGTTTGATTAATCTTCACATTTCCCCGGGCGATGATTTTTTCGATCTTGCTCTGTTCAGTATAAAACGCAGAAAGTTGGTCAGAAAAAATAATCATATCTTCCCGTTTGGCTACCACATTACCCAGGAAATTTACCGTCCGATTCCGGTTATCCGCCACCATTCGGTCCGACGTAATATTAACGGGTTGGTCTGATGAACTGAAGGCTTTCGGTTTAGAAAGTTGCGTCTTATCATCAGAGGCTTTTTTGGCGTGTTTGGAAGAAGCTTCGGCATCTGAATCAGTCGTTGTTTCAGAAAGCTGAGGCTGCTCTGCTGCACGCGCTTGCGTTGTTGCAGGTTCTTCTTTTAGAGCGGGAGGTTTGGTTTCCGCCACAGAAGACTCCTCTACAGCGGAAGGAGCCGGCAATTTCTCCTCCGCAATTTCTGATCCGGTGGCAGGAGCGGATGGCGCTGGTTTATCAGGTGCTTCTGCGATTACCACCGGGGGGGGAGATGCAAGCGCTACTTGTGAGACATGATGAGAAATTTTATCTCCCAAATTTTTCAGTAAGAGGTCCAAATCCTTTCCTTCCACAAAATCTTTATACGGGGGCGAGGACTCCAAAGTAGTAAATACTCGGGCGTCGATACTTA
>DATEXU010000262.1:0-5916 GCA_035256645.1 Thermodesulfobacteriota bacterium
ACCCGTGTGAAACCCTTCTAACGGGGTTTAGATCAAAAACAGCTTATAAATTCCAAACTATACCTAAATTTTTAATATTTTCAATAGAAAAACTCTTTACTTCGTAATGGGCAGTTTGCCTGATGCGGAGATGTCTCCGGCGAGAACCTTGATTGCCGCCTCAATCTGGACTTTGCGATACCCATAGGTTATGAGCGTGGTTAGATCATTATCCAGAAGATGCACATCAAAAGGATTTCGAAGCAAAATGAAGATAGTATTCTGGGGACGGGTTTTCAATGTTTCGAGAAGAAGCTTCTGGCCAGAGTAAAATTTGGCATTAAAAATGAACGCCAGAATCAGTTCAGCTTTTTTCGCTTCCTTGCCGGCTTTTTCAACCTCTTCTTGAGTAGGATCTAAAGAAACAAAGTCGGTTTTGATTGCTCCTGAGAATCTGTCCTGGAGAGTCTTTACAATAAAATTACTTTTTCCTGCTTCAAAACCATCTTCAATTGACTCAAGCTTTGCGAGAACAGGAATGATCGCGTAGATGGTATCCATTCGACCAGGTTTGATAGGTACGAATGCTTGGCCTCGAATGAGGGTGATAGATTGTTCGGCAATCTTTTTAGCCAGGGTTGTGGAGGCAAAAGAAGTGTTTTGAACGTCCTGATACTGATGCACGTGACAAAAGTTTCTTAATCGTTGGATCCTTTCGAGCGAATCTTCCATGCCTGACAAAATATCTTTATCCTGTTCACAAGCGGTAATGAGACTTTGTGAGGCTGAACATTGTTTTTCATAATCGCTGCAAATTAGCACCATATCATGACCGGCCTGGATGGTTTTAACCACTGCTTCTGCAAAGGGGAAAAATTTCGTTATCGCCCCCATCTCCAAATCATCAGAAAAGATTATCCCCTCAAACCCCAGCTTTTGCCGCAAATAATCGGTTATTAATTCTTGGGAAAACGTTGCCGGGACCTCATCAACGCCAGGAAGGTTAGAATAGATGACGTGTGAGGACATAACTCCCTTAACTCCGTTTTTGACGCATTCACGAAAAGGAATAAGATGGAGGTTATTCATCTCGTCCCAGGAAAGGTCAACTTTGGGCAGGTCAAAATGGGCGTCTTTGCTGGCCTCTCCCTTTCCGGGAAAGTGCTTTACTACTGCGCCTACACCGCGTGATTGGGTTCCCTGAACCAAACTTACTCCTAATTCGGCTACCTTGTGAGGATCCCCCCCCAGAGAACGGATGGTTATGCCCGGGTTATCAGGGTTGGTCGCCACATCAACCACCGGTGCAAGATTAATATCAAAACCGATTGATTTAATTTCCTGGGCGGTTAAGGCGCCCTGTTGATATGCCAATTCAGGAGATCCAACTGCGCCCAGCGCCATATTCCCCGGCATTATCGTAACCTCTCGGAAGAACCGAACAACCAAACCTCCTTCTTGATCAATGGCAAGAAGGGGAGGGGGGGTAACTTCTTTTTTGATTTCTCTGATAAAGTTTTTTACTTGAGCCCGGTTCTCGATGTTCCGGGAAAACAAAATTACTCCACCGGGTGCAATTTCCTTCAGATGAGCGCGGGTTTCTTCATCAAGAGAAGTTCCCCGGATACCGATCATGAGTCGCTGGCCGATTTTTGATCGCAAATTCATGATTTTTGTTTCACATTGTTCACATTTGATGATACTATATATTTTATAAAAGGGTCGTAGAGTATGCTCGAAAAAAGCATTGGGGAGGCGGAGCTGAAAATAAGATACCATGGTTTTTTTGGTTTTAAAACCAATTAGTTAATCGCTCTTAATTTTCTTTTTCTCTTCGCTACCCTTTCAACCTACTGTAGTGATTCAGAAATGTCTTTGCTTTATTTGTCATTCCGGGCTTGACCCGGAATCCAGTTTTTTTGGGCTGGATTCCCGCCTTCGCGGGAATGACGACCTCGGAATTTATGCAAAGAAGTGTTAGACTCACTACGCTACCTCATGCCCATAAAGTTTATCGAAAACTTGAAATAGAACTTTGCCAAAATCAAAATTCCCATCGAAAGAACGAAAATATCGTAAAAACCGTTTTTCTGCCTCAAAAAGGGAAGAAAGAGAACGATTAACTTCGCTAAAGCTCCATCCCAGTTTAAAGAAAATTTTTGCTCAAATTGGAGTACCATCGGAAACACCATTTCGTCCTGATGATTTCCAATTAGAAGCCCTCCAAAAATTAAAATTTTCTGATGTATTGGTAAGCGCTCCAACCGGGTCGGGGAAAACCTGGATCGCTTTGGAAGCGATCAAAGAATATCTGAAACAGGGAATGCGGGTTTGGTACGGAGCCCCGCTCAAGGCGCTCTCAAATTCTAAATACGAAGAATTCACCCATGAGCTGGGCCAGGACAAAGTCGGAATCTTAACCGGAGACCGAAAAGAAAACTTTGATGCTCCCGTGGTTGTGGGAACCACGGAAATCCTCCGCAACCAGCTCTATGATGTCATGTATTCTTTAGCTGACCTTAACATTGACCTGGCAGTGCTCGATGAAGCGCACTATTTAAGTGATCCCGATCGGGGGGTGGTATGGGAAGAAGTTCTGATTTACCTTCCCCACCGGGTTAAATTATTGCTTCTGTCCGCAACCCTGGAAAATGGGGAAGAAATTGCAAACTGGCTTGCTGAAATTCGTGGTGTTCCCTGTACGGTAGTCAATTCAGACACAAGGCCCGTGCCTTTGTTTCCTCTTTTTCTTTTCCCGAATGGGGAGATAACACCACTTTCAGATCGTCGCGGTTTGCTTCCGCAGATAAAAAGTTTTTTACAGTCAGACTCCGGTTTGCGGCGGAAAAGAAGGCCGCCAGGTCCTCAGCAGTATGGTGACGTAATAAACCACCTGAGAATTCACAACCTGCTTCCGGCAATCTTCTTTCTTACATCTCGAGCGGATTGTGATCAAGCGCTTATGACCTGTGGTCCGGCGCCAAAAAACAGTTTTCAGGAAGAAGAAAGATTTTACGAGGTATTAGAAACATTACTCAAGGAGTTCCCCTTTTTACGCGGTCATCGGCAATTACCTGATTTAATTCGTTCTCGCGTGGTCTCCCACCATGCGGGGCAGCTTCCCCAGTGGAAAATTCTCATCGAAAAAATGATGAACGCGGGCCTCTTAGATGCTATTTTTTCAACTTCCACGGTGGCGGCAGGGGTAAACTTTCCTGCCCGCACGGTCGCTATTGTTCAAAGTGATCGGTTTAATGGGATTGACTTTTCCCCCTTAACGGCAACCGAGCTTCACCAAATGACCGGAAGGGCCGGGAGAAGAGGAAAAGATAATATCGGTTTTGCTTTGGTAATACCGGGAACATTTCAAGACCCTTATTTGATTGATACGCTTCTTTCTTCACGACCAGAACCAATCGAAAGTCAAATTCAAATCAATTTTTCTATGGCACTTAACCTGCTTCTTTCCCATCGTCCTGAAGATATACGGGAATTATTAGACCAATCATTTGCCACTTTTCAAAATAGAAAATCACAAAAAAAATTAGAAGAAAAATGGGAAAGCCTTTGGGAACGTCTTCGTAAACTTCTTCCCCAAAATCAGTGCGACCTTAAGGATAAAAATAAAGTAACGGACTTAATCACTCACCGGGAAAAAAGAGAAATGTGCAATGACTGTGTCCATTTCCCACTCTGTTATTCACCGGGGAGGGATCGGGTGATGGGACTCATGTCCCGGATGAAAAAACTTTCTCGAAAAATCGAGAAGACTCGTCACTGGCTCTGGCTTGATTTTGAACGTCACCTTGAATTTTTGCACGATACCGGTTTTGTAACCGCTGATAAACGTCTCACTTCGGATGGAGTTTGGGCCTCACAATTACGCATTGACCAACCTCTGCTCATCGCTGAGTGTATCCGCAAGCAAGCATTTGAGGAGGTAAGTCCGGAAATTTTAGCCGGCCTTATTGCTCCCTTTGTGTCTGATAAACCGAAGGAGATAGAGGTTGAGGTGAGAAGAATTCCGGAAGCACGGGCTTTAGAAAAAGCCTTTATTGCCATGGTCCTTAAGATCGAGCGCCTCCGGGAAATGACGCTCAGTCAAGGTTTTGCGTCACCGCCTTTGCAGCTTTGGCCTGCGATCGTCTTATTTGTCTGGGCAAAAGGCTATTCCTGGGATGATCTTTTGGAACTCATCCCGATTGAGGAAGGTGATCTGGTGATGCTTATCTTAAGGACTGCCGACCACCTTCGACAGGTCATAAACCTGGAAACGACCCACCCCGCGTTAGCAAAAAGAGCTTCTCAAACGCTCCCTTTGATTCTCCGAGAGCCGGTAATTTACTACTCATAACGCGAAAAAGAATGCTTCTGAGAGCGCGGCACCAGGTGAAGCAAAATAAACTTAAGCGCTTTTTGAAAACAGGACGAGTGTCTTTTCGTTTTTAAAGCAAGAAAAAAACAAAATGACTGGACAAAATTTAGAATTTGCCCAGCCATTTGTTTTGAGGAGGACAATATGAGGGTGGAAATATTACGCAGCTCTTTTAAACTTGTCTTTCACTATTTTTTTTAAATCCTTGAGATCAGCGCTTGATATTAAAACCAATAATGCACTCAAACCTATTAAAATTGTTCCTAATACTAATTCCATGGTAGTTCCTTTTTGCTACAAAGATTAAAAATAAAAAAAATCTTCTAAAATTTACTTGATTTTTTTTTTGCTTATTTAGTAATTAATGTAAATACTTATTTATATAAGAAAGAAAATTGATCAATAATTCCCTGTCACCACTGTTCAGTGATGAAAAATTGCAACCTTTTTAAATACAAAAAATATGCCAAAAAATTATTAATTATAACATATTGGTTTTATTTAAAATAATTTTATGATGATTTATTTTAAAAAATAAAATTTGTTTCTAATATGAAACAGAAAAAGATAATATATTGAAATATAATGAATAAAATAAAAGTATAAAATTGCGACTAAGTTGCAAATATAAAACATTAATTATAACCTTATTCTATGCTTTATTTATTTTTCTTGTTGGTGTGCATAATATTTTAAAAATAATGAGGTTCAGTGATGCTATTCAAAGAAAAAAATTAAATGAATATAATGAAGGCTGATATTGTTTTTTTTTCCCGCACCGGAAATACCAGGAAGGTGGTTGATGAAATCTTTCAAACACTTGTGAAGAGTTTGGATGTCAACCTTATCGAAATTAAAGCCAAAACAGATTATCCTTATTTTATTTGGCTTTTATTATCATTTCTTCCCAATTTTGGGGTTAAGATTGTGTGTAACGATGTTACTGTTACTTCAGACTTAGTTTTTATATGCTTTCCCAAATGGACCATAAACTGCCCTCCTGTAACCGCATTCTTGAGACGGGTTAGTTTAACTGAAAAAATGGTCTATTTAGTTATTACCTATGGCGGGTTTGATGAGAAACGGTACGCTGAAGCTTATCAAAAAAAAATCAAAAAACTATGTAAGGAAGTTAAAGGGGTCCTGCTGGTAAAAAGAAGTGAAATAAAAAAAGGGAACCTATCTGAAATAAGGAATTGGATTGAAAGGATGTTGTAAGGAGTTTAACATCAAAAAAAGGCGGAAAAATTATGCATCCCCTCGTCTTTTATTAGATGGTTTAGCTGATGGGCCTTTTTTTTGAAATCCCTCTCATAAAAAATAGCTTGACAAAATACGCCATTGACGTATAATTAAAATATATAATGATTTTCATCGAAACCTCCATCTTTACCAAGGAGATTAAACGGTTGATATCTGACGATAATTATCGGATGCTCCAATCTGCTTTGTTGCTCCGACCGGATGCTGGAATCTTGATTAGAGGTAGTGGAGGTTTACGGAAAATTCGCTGGAATTTTCCTGGTTCAGGAAAAAGAGGTGCATTGCGGGTCATATACTAC
>DATEXU010000263.1:0-10732 GCA_035256645.1 Thermodesulfobacteriota bacterium
TGGTGGTGGACAATATTTTTCGAGGGGGCTGAACGATGTTGTGAAACAGAAGACCAATTGGAAGATCATTCAAACTCCATTCCTTTTCCAGAAAGGTCAAAAGCCGGATAAGGTGACCCTGAACGTTGTCATCAACGGCAAAGGAACCGTCTGGATCGATGACATCGTGTTGTCCAAAGAACCTTTGAAATAGTAATGCAGAACAAGCAAGCACAGGTGCTCGCTAAAAGCGACGCCTGAATTGTGCCATTATTAATGACAATTAAACTGTAATAACAAATTGTTATATAGTATTTTTAAAGTTATTTATAGTTTTTATATTGCAAAGTTTTCATTTTGGGGTCTTATACGGACCAATATAAATATAGTTGTGCAGCGAAATCAAAAGCAATTCAATCCTTGACTTTTAAGACAAGCGTAGTTACAATGTGCCAACTGTTCAATCAAGGAGGTAAAAATGAGGGCACATGTTGTAAAAATAGGTAATTCCCGAGGAATCCGTATCCCAAAATCATTGCTTGAGCAAACCGGAATTAAAGATGACGTTGAGCTTGAAGTAGATAAAACCCAAATCATTATTCGTCCGATCTCAAATCCAAGATCAGGTTGGGATAATGCTTTCAAATCAATGGCACAAAACAATGATGACGCATTGATAAACGGAACTGACAACATTTCACATTCCTGGGATGATGAGGAATGGCAATGGTAGTGAACCGATTCGAGGTGTATTTGACAAATCTCGATCCTGCTGTTGGTTCTGAAATTCAGAAAACCCGACCCTGTTTGATTATTTCTCCGGACGAAATGAACCGACATATCCGTACCGTTATCGTTGCCCCAATGACGACCGCCGGCAAAGACTATCCCACACGAATAGGTTGCATTTTCAAGAGAAAAAAAGGGCAAATCGTTTTAGATCAGATACGAACAATAGACAAAAAGAGACTTATAAAAAACCTTGGCACTCTTGATTCAGAAACCCAGTTAAAAGTTATTACCGTTTTACAGCGGCTATTTGCATTTTAAAATTGCCCAACTCTTCAATCCACCGGACGCTCCTTCCTCGCGCCGGTGATTATTGCGTTCAGCAGGAGAAATAAAATGAACTCACCGATTGCGCTGTTATTCCTTATATCAATTTTCAGTCTTTGATCTGCTCAGAACATTGTAATTGAAAAGAAAGTCACTATATAAACTTTAGACCAGTTTGTCCCCAACCGAAACCAGCTAAATTGAGGTAGTGTCTATGGATGTATTAATGCTTTCACGGTTGCAATTCGCTGTGGCCACCTATTTCCATTTCTTGTTTGTGCCCCTGACCCTCGGTCTTTCAATTCTTCTTGCCATCATGGAAACACGGTATGTCATAACCAAAGATATTGGATACCAAAGGATGGCAAAATTTTGGGGTAAAATTTTTCTTATTAATTTTGTCATCGGGATAGTAACCGGCATCACGTTAGAATTTCAATTTGGAACCAACTGGGCCCGGTACTCAAAATTTGTGGGAGATATTTTTGGCTCTCTCCTGGCCATTGAAGCAACCGTAGCTTTTTTTCTCGAATCAACCTTTATTGTCGTGTGGGCGCTGGGGTGGAAACGACTCTCTCCCAAAGCTCATGCCCTGACCATCTGGCTGGTGGCTATCGCGTCGAATCTTTCCGCCCTATGGATCATTATAGCCAATTCCTGGATGCAGCATCCGGTTGGTTTTGTCATCAGGAATGGTCGGGCTGAATTGACAGACTTTCTGGCGGTTATAACCCAGAAATTTGCGATCCTCGCCGTTCTGCACACTGTCGGAGCAGCGTATGTTTTGAGCAGTTTTCTTGTCATGGGAATAAGCGCCTATCACATCCTCAAAAAACAACATACCTCTTTTTTTATTAGATCATTTCGCATGGCTCTGAATATGGCGCTTATTTTTTCGTTGTTTGTCGTTGCTGAGGGAGATCTTCATGGCGCTCATCTTGCTGACACGCAACCGAGCAAGCTCGCAGCCCTGGAATCTCATTGGGAAACAACCGACCATGCCCCTTTTTATCTTTTTCTTATTCCCGACGCTGAACATGAACATAACCTGCTTCAATTCGGACGCATACCGAGCGCATTAAGTCTGCTTATTTTTCACGACCCTAACGGTGTTGTCCCGGGTCTTAAAGATTTTCCAAAAGTCAATAGACCTCCGGTTGCCTTAACCTTTTTTTCTTTTCGATTTATGGTAGCGCTCGGTTTTCTATTTATTTTACTAACCGGTCTGTGCTGGCTAAAACGAAACCGTCTGGAATCCAGTCCTGGTCTCCTTAAAATCATCATGTATTCCATCCCCCTGCCTTACATCGCCTGCGCGCTGGGATGGACGGTTTCAGAAGTTGGGCGTCAGCCTTGGATCGTCTACGGAATAATGAGAACGTCCCAGGCAGTTTCACCAATTGCCACCTGTCAAGTAGCAATTTCTTTTGCCGGATTTATTCTGGTTTATTCTTTTCTCGGATTGGTTGCATTTTCCCTGATGGTCAAACAGGCCAAAAAGGGACCTGAACCCTTCACTTCAGACACCATATAAAACGGGGAGGATGCGTCATGTTAGAAACTATCTGGTTTGCCCTGTGGGGTTTTCTTTGGGCAATTTATTTTGCTCTTGACGGCTTTGACTTAGGCGTGGGCACCATTATGCCTTTTCTCGCCAAAAATGAAGCTGACAAACGAATCATGTATAGCGCTCAATATCCTTACTGGGATGGCAACGAAGTCTGGCTGATTGCTGCCGGTGGCGTAACCTTTGCCGCTTTCCCAACGACGTATGCGGTACTGTTTAGCAGCTTTTATTCAGCTTTGATGCTTATCCTGTTTGCGTTAATCTTTCGAGCTGTCTCCTTTGAGTTTCGAGATAAAATAGATAATCCAGCCTGGCGACGGTGCTGGGATATCGCGATGATCGGGGGAAGTTTTTTGCCGGCATTGCTTTTGGGGGTCGCCTTCGCCAATATCTTTCGCGGCATTCCCATTGATGGAGAGGGAATCTACCACGGAAATATTTTAACCCTTCTTAACCCTTATGGCCTGGCAGGGGGAATCCTCTTTTTAGTTTTATTTTGTCTCCACGGATCATTGTGGCTTACCATCAAAGCAGAAGGAGAACTTCACCAAAGGGCTACTGTCTTAGCAAAAAAAATGTGGCTGGTTCTTGTGATCGTAGCCGGTTTATTCCTTTTGGCGACTGGATTCTTTACCCAGCTTTACCAAAACTACCTTAAATCCCCTATTTTTTTTATTATTCCGCTTGCTACGGTAGCAAGTCTTTTGTTGATCCGGGTATTCATAAAAAAAGAAGCCTGGTGGAAAGCTTGGTCTGCATCCAGCGGAACCATTGTGGGAGTCACGTTGTTTGGGGTTGTAGGCCTTTACCCTAACTTGCTCCCTTCGAGCATGGACCCTTCCTATAGTCTGACCATCTTTAATTCTGCCTCAAGCCCCTTGACGTTAAAAATTATGCTGGGGGTCGCGCTGGTTTTTGTGCCGATTATCATCATTTATCAGGCCTGGGTGTACAACTTTTTTAAAGATAAAGTCAGAGAACATGACGTCGCGTATGAAGAACACTACTAAGCGAAGGGAAAAAATTATCGTTTCTTCCACCCGGAGCGCATGTAAACAAAATCTTGCCCCCCACGCAAAGAAAGCTTTTTTGATCATTCCTGAAGCGCATTTGAAAATAGTCCGAATGCCGTTTATAATAAATCCATGACGGAAAAATTTCTGTTTATTGATCATACGGCTGATATTGGTGTCGTTATTTTTGGAAAAAGCCTTTCTGAGCTTTTTCAGCATGCCGCCCAAAGTTTTTTCTCTGTTTTGACCGAACTTAAAGATATTCATGAAAAAGAATCACACAGCATTTCGCTTGACGCGCCGGGATTGGAAGAGCTTCTGGTCTCGTGGCTTAATGAGTTCCTTTACCTTTTCGAAACGCAAGGATTACTTTTCAGCCGTTTTGAAATAAAAAATCTCAACCAAGAGCATCTTGAAGCTATTGCCTGGGGAGAAAAGTACACGGCAGAGAAGCACCCTATCAAAAGAATAATCAAGGCAGTTACTTTTCATCAACTCTTCATACAAAAACAAAAGGGAATCTGGAAGACGCAAATCATTTTTGACCTATAATCGCATGAGAGGACAATGCATGGTGTTACCTGAAATTCTTTGGTAACGCGCTACCTCACAGACGGAGAGTTCGTAAATTTTTTTCACTATAAAAGAGGTGAAATCAATGGGTGAAAAAATCCCGTTAAAAGCTCAAAAAATTGATTCGTGGCGATGGCTGATTCCGAGAGAAGGCAGCATGAAAACTGACGGTTTGGTCTACGCGGATGAGAAGATGATCAAAGATATTCAGAAAGACCAAAGCCTCCTTCAAGTTGCCAATGTGGCCACCCTTCCGGGGATTCTCGGGAAATCAATGGCCATGCCCGATATCCATTGGGGATACGGATTCCCCATTGGCGGCGTGGCAGCCTTTGATATGGACACGGGCGTTGTTTCACCCGGTGGCGTTGGCTACGATATAAACTGCGGGGTTCGGCTGATGCGCTCAGGTTTGAGCCGCAAGGATGTCCAAAATAAGATTCACCAACTCGTCGATACCTTGTTCAGGAATATACCCTCAGGCGTTGGCTCCCATCGGAAAGATCTGAAACTCAGTTACCAAGAACTTGACCGAGTCTTAGAAGAAGGCGCCCAATGGGCGATTAAACGCGGGTACGGTTCCGCGGAAGATAGAGAACACTTGGAAGCTTGCGGCTGCATTGACGGAGCCGATCCAAAAATGGTTAGTGACCGTGCCAAAGAAAGAGGCCGGCCTCAATTAGGAACTCTCGGCTCCGGCAACCATTTTGTAGAGGTCGGTTATGTTGATGAGGTTTATGATGCAAAAGCCGCTGAAAAGTTAGGACTCGAAAAAGATGGGGTTACCGTTTTAGTGCACACCGGCTCCCGGGGATTGGGCCATCAGGTATGCGATGATTTTATCCGGGTGATGCTTGAAGCTTCCCGCCGCTACGGCATTGACCTTCCCGATAAGCAACTCTGCTGCGCTCCCCTTGATTCTCCGGAGGGAAAAAAATATTTGGCGGCTATGGCGGGTGCCGCTAACTTTGCTTTTGCGAATCGCCAGCTTATTTCCCACTGGACCCGGGAGTCATTCGAACAGGTGTTTAAGATGGGGCCGAAAGCCCTCCAACTCGAAGTGGTGTACGATGTCTGCCACAACATTGCTAAAATCGAGACCCATGATGTGCAAGGAGAAAAAAAGAAGGTCTGTGTCCACCGCAAGGGAGCTACCCGGGCTTTTCCTCCCGGCCATCCCGAGCTTCCTCTTGACTACCGAGAACTGGGACAGCCCGTACTCATTCCGGGTGACATGGGCCGGTATTCTTACGTGCTGCTGGGTACGGAAAAAGCTTACCAAGAAACCTTCGGGTCAACCTGCCATGGAGCGGGTCGGGTCATGAGCAGGCACGAGGCCAAAAGAAAGGCGCAAGGAAAATCCGTTACCAAGGAACTTGAAAGTAAAGGAATAATCGTCCGCGGCGCCAGCCTGGAAACCCTGGTTGAGGAAATTCCTGAAGCTTATAAAGATGTTAGCGATGTGGTGAAGGTCGTGCATGAGGCTGGGATCAGTAAAAAAGTGCTTAGATTAAAACCCCTTGGAGTAATTAAGGGATAGTGAAAGACGCGATTCAAACGTTTTCGGTCAAACTTGACTATTCAAAATAAATGGTTAAGTTGATAAATAGTTGAAAATAATTTTTCCCTTAAGCCTCGCACTCGTATTCCTCCAATCCTCTCTCCTCCTTTCACGAGTGTGAGGCTTTTTAATTAGTTGCTCCGGAATAGGGGTTATGCATTTATTTATTGTAACTTATCAGTCTCATTGATAATTTCAGTCAATTCTTTAAGAAATGCATTGAGCCCTCCTTCGGGTACAATGATAAAACTCTTTTTATCACCAGATTTTTCCGTAATCTTCAGGTACCGACCGTTGGGGTTCTCTTTAAAATCCAAGAAAAAAAGCTTACTTTCAATTTCAAACCTTCGGCTTATTAATTCATTATCCATCAAACATTCCCTCCAATCGTAACATTTGAACATCTCAAAATTTAAAGAATACTGATTCTTACCAGCAATTCTACATTTAAAACTTGATTAATATATCATAATACTTTTAAACTTAAAAGTATTTTTAAAACTAAACCATTCCCAGAAACTCAACCCATCATTTTTTTGAAAGCACACCGCTAAACAGTTCCTAATCTTTTCACGTAGACCATAAGGATCGAAAGGGCTGCCGGGGTAATGCCAGAAATGCGGGAAGCTTGTCCCAAAGAAACCGGCCGGATAGCGGTTAGTTTTTCCTGGACCTCCCGCGATAACCCAGGGATTTTTTGGTAATCAAAATCAAAAGGCAGCTTTATATTTTCCATCTTTTTAAACTTTTCGACCTGTTCCTCTTGGCGGTTAATGTACCCCGCGTATTTTATCTGGATTTCTACTTGTTCAATAACTACTGGGGATATTTCTTCCTGGAGCGGGTAACCGAGAGCAGAAAACGTTTTATACGATACCTCAGGGCGACGCAAAATTTCCTCTAAAGTGGCGGGGTTTTTAATGGGAGCGGTCCCGAGACGTACTAAAGTTTCATTCGTTTGCGCGTCAGCCCGGACCTGGATAGAACGAAGCCGCAAAAGCTCATCCTCGATCGCTTTTTTCTTTTTCCGGAAATGCTCATATTCCTCATGAGTAAGCAATCCAACCTGGTAACCTTTTTCCCGAAGTCTCAGGTCAGCATTGTCTTCCCGCAGGAGAAGCCGGTATTCAGACCGAGAAGTAAACATCCGGTAAGGCTCTTTAGTACCTTTGGTAACTAAATCGTCAATCAAAACCCCAATATATCCCTCTGAACGGTCAATAATAATCGGTTCGCGTTCTTGCGTGGTTAAAGCGGCATTAATGCCCGCAATAAGTCCTTGTCCCGCGGCCTCTTCATATCCGGTGGTACCGTTAATTTGGCCCGCAAGAAAAAGGTTGCGTATAAGCTTGGTTTCCAAGGTAGGCTTTAGTTGTAAGGGATTAACATAATCATGTTCAATCGCATAACCCGGTCTTCTGATTTCAACCCTTTCCAGTCCCTCGATGCTTCGAAGCATTGCAATCTGAGTATCGTAAGGCAGGCTGGTTGCGACACCATTAGGATAATATTCATTGGTGTGGATCCCATCGGGTTCTAAAAAGATCTGGTGTCGTTCCTTATCAGAAAAACGGACTATCTTATCTTCAATCGAAGGACAATATCTCACCCCAGTGCCTACAATGATCCCCGTATAGAGAGGTGACCGATCAAATCCGGTCTGAATTGTTTTGTGGGTTTTATCGTTGGTATAGGTAATATAGCAAACTGCCTGATTATTCAGTTGATTAATAGTTGAAAAGGAAAAAGGAATTGGTGCATCATCTCCCGCTTGAGGGGTCAGTATTGAAAAATCAATGCTTTTTCCATCAAGACGCGGAGTGGTACCCGTTTTGAACCGTCCAATTTCAAAGCCCAGCTCTTTAAGCTGTTGAGGAAGAGCAATCGAGGGAAAATCTCCCATCCGACCAGCCGGAAAGTTTACCAAACCGATATGAATAAGACCATTAAAGAATGTTCCGGGTGTTATTACCACCGCCTTTCCCACAAACCCTTCTTCAGTGTGAGTCTTTACCCCATAGACCGTGTTATTCTTTATGAGTAAATGGTCAACCGTGGCTTGCTTAAGGTCTAAGGTTGGTTGTCTTTCTAAAACCATTTTCATATAAAGTCGATAGTCCTGCCGGTCTATTTGCGCCCGGGAAGAACGGACCGCCGGACCTTTTTTAGTGTTTAAGCGGCGAAATTGAATGCCCGTGTGGTCAGCCGCTTTTCCCATTTCTCCTCCTAAGGCATCTATTTCTTTTACTATTTGTCCTTTCGCGAGACCTCCGATAGCAGGATTACACGACATAAGACCAACAGTGTCTATATTCATGGTGATCAGCAGAGTAGAACATCCTATCCGGGCAGAGGCTAATGCAGCTTCACACCCCGCATGCCCCCCACCAATAACAATAACATCATATTCTTTTGAATAAAAAATCATCCTGTCTCACCTATGACAATGTTTTTTAATCGGCTTGATTAATTTTTAAATTTCAATATATTCAATAATATCAAAGAAATTAAAAAAAACAACGTTAAATTACTATTGACAATTTAATAAATAACAACTAAAATTATTTGTTTAAATAAATCAAAGCAATCTACTCTATTTTTCCAAGCATCCACTTCCCTTCTTAATTTTCTCAAAAAATATAGAAAACCAAAAACAAGGGGAGTGATAATTATTAATAATTTCACCAACTGACCCCAAAGATGACAAAGCGGGACTATTATGAAGTTCTGGGGGTACCGAGGGACGCTGGCGAAGCGGATATAAAAAAAGCTTACCGGCAATTGGCCCTCCAGTACCATCCGGACCGAAATCCAGGCGACAATGAAGCAGAGGAAAAATTTAAAGAAGCTGCTGAGGCTTACGAGGTTCTTCGTGATTCAGAAAAAAGATCCCTCTATGATCGCTTTGGCCATGAAGGATTGCGGGGTACTGGTTTTACCGGCTTTACCGGCTTTGAAGATATTTTTTCCAGTTTTGGTTCTATTTTTGAAGAATTCTTTGGCTTTGGCACCAAGACGCGAAGCCGTACCGCTCCTCACGCAGGCGCTGATTTACGTTATGATCTGAGGCTTTCTTTTTTAGAAGCGGCTTTTGGCGTAGAAAAAGAAGTCGAATTAGAAAAAAGGCAACTTTGTGATTCCTGTAAAGGAACGGGTTCTGCTCCGGGCACTCGACCGGAAACATGCCCTACGTGCAGAGGGCGAGGACAGGTTATGCATTCCCAAGGTTTTTTTAGCATTAGCACAACCTGCCCCCAATGTCACGGAGAAGCGACTATTATTAAAAATCCTTGTTCTCACTGTCGGGGCGCAGGCAAGGTAAGAAAAAATAAAAAAGTACTGGTTAAAGTCCCTGCTGGAGTTGAAACCGGCAGTCGGCTTCGATTGTCCGGCGAAGGGGAAGATGGTGTTCGCGGTGGTTCTCCCGGCGACCTTTATGTGGTTATTTTTGTCCAAGAACATGATTTTTTTGAACGCAAGGGCTATGATATTTCTTGTCAGATACCCATCTCTTTTCCCCAAGCTGCGCTTGGAGCAGAAATTGAAGTGCCGACATTAGAAGGATCAACCAAAATATCTCTTCCCCAGGGTGCTCAATCAGGAGAAGTTTTTAGGTTGAAAGATTTGGGAATACCCTTTGTGCGGGGGGGGGGACGAGGGGATCAGTATGTTCAGATCATTGTTAAAACTCCGACCAACTTATCTGAACAACAAGAAGAATTATTACGCGAGTTTGCAAAAATTAGCGGAGAAAATGTTTCTCCAGAAAAGAAAAAATTCTGGAAACTGACAAATAAGAAATAAACAGCAGGGATAACATCTTTATAAAAAACAGGGTAAAGCTATTCATTTTTCCTCTTTGGGATTTCTGCCCACGTAAAATCTCCTGATCTACTGGCAGTCTTCACGTAAACCACGTAAACTTTCTCATTTTTAGCCAAAATGATTAAACAAGGTTTTCGGTAAGGCCATCCGAGGATGAATACTATTTTTTAAAGTAGATTATCCCTATAAAGAGAACTTTGTTGCATATCAAGGAGTGATGTATGCGGAATTTATTTCTGATAATCTTTCTGATTACTACTTTTGCTTGTTCCAATTACGAGAGTAAAGTTTCCTTGTCCAATCCTGAGGAACCCACCCGGGAAAAATTGCGCAACGCTATGCGCTTTCACGGCATCTTGGTTGCGAAACAAGATGAAAACCGTGAATGGTATTTTCTGCGCGAGGGAAAGCGTTGTCCACTCTTTGCTTATTTAAAAAAACAGCACAATAAACAAAGCAACGCATCTGAAAATAACTCTTAACCTTTTCTGGATTCCGCTTTCCCTACGAAAAATTTTAGAATTCATACCACGTTGCATTCAAAAGCAGATCGAGGCGACGACGAGGAATCGACGTCGAGGAGTATGACGAGGAGACAACAAAGATATGCAAATGAAGGCGACTTGATATCAGATGATAGGTCAAGAGAAAGGCGAGACTGAAGCTTTTTTTATCGAGCCGATCACAGAGAGAAAGTTGTTTTTAGTGGCTTTCCAGCTCAAAGGTGTGGTCTAAAACTTGAACGCTTACTTTTTCTCCAGCCTTAATCTCCTTTTTATCCTCAGTTACCACCATTAATCCATTGGCCTGGATCATGGATTTAAGAATACCTGAACCTTGATCACCAGTGGTGGTAGCGCAAAGGATACCCTCCCGAAAGCCTAAACGCACCCTGATAAAAAAACGGAGGTCCTTTTTCGTTTTGACATCATCAACCAAAACTGCTTCAATCTGAGGTCGGAACAGGTGCGTGTGCCCCATTTTTTTAAGCAGCGCGGGTCGAACAAACTGTTCAAAACAAACCATGCAAGAAACCGGGTTGCCGGGCAATCCAAAAATTAGTTTACCAGCAATAAGACCGAAAGCTGTGGGTTTTCCGGGTCTCATCGCTACGTTCCAGAATTTTATTTCGCCACCCATCTCCTCCAAAACATCTTT
>DATEXU010000264.1:0-12399 GCA_035256645.1 Thermodesulfobacteriota bacterium
AATCAATAGTTTTTCATTTAAATCGTATGCCGACGTTAAAATAGGGGTTGTAAAAATTACAATGATGGTCAAAACAATAAATCGCATGAGTTTTTCTCCGTTTGCAAAGTTCTCTCAGTTTTTTATTTTCGACAGACCAAAACCAAGGCTAAGTGTTACTTTTATTATATTAATAACACCATTGTCAAGCTTTTTTTAAAAAAAATTAGGTAGACAGAAGGAAAAGCGAGGGCGCTGGGGCGGGTTTTTTACTCAAAAAAATAAAATCAATTAGTAAGTTGTGAGTTTTTTAGAGATTAATAAAAAGCCTTCCCTCGTTTTGGTCTTGACAAAGCAATAATGCATCCCTATATTGAATAACAAAAACCACGTTTATTTTTTAAGTCTTAAAAAAAAACACTGAAAAAAGAGGACTTGTTTTTGAAAAAATCCCGGGTTGTGACATTCGTCATATGTTTTTGCCTGTTCACGTACTGTCCTTGGGTGATTGACACTGCCCAGGGCGCGGTGCTTTGTTTGAGAGAAGATGGCCGCGTAGCAATAGAAACTGCTCTGAATGTTTATGGGTGTTTCCCTTCCAGGGAAAGGGCGCAAAAAGTTTTTCATCCTTTATCAATGCATGAATCCCGGCCACTCAAAGGTGATTGCGGTCTATGTGTCGACATACCCCTTTTGACCATAAATAATGCCCGCCACGTTGTCATCAACCAGTGTCCATCGTCAAAACATCATCTTGCGGGGTCTGCTTCTTTCCCGCATTCGATTCCTCCGGTTGCGAATAGTGTTGCGGAGAGAGCTCTTCTACTGACTCTCCCAGAGACAAACGTTTTCCTCATTTCACTTCGCTCGGTTTTTCTCCTCATTTAAACCACTGTCTTTTTCCCCAAGTATTTTCAGCAGATCATGTTTATTCCTGTGTAATAGCAAGCCGGTTATCGCTTGGTTCACTGGAACGTGGGTAGAAAAAAAACCTAAAGATTAATTTCATGTTTACAGGTACAGACAAGGAAAGAGAACAACATTATTCCGATATGTCTGGATATTAACAAAATAAAAAAGGCTGAATTAAAGAGGATTGTTATGTATTTAAAATATTTTTTTGTTTTTGGATTTACTCTGTTGCTTGGCAGTATTGGCTGTGCCCGGCACACAACAGATGCTGTGTGGCAGACGCAACTTCCGCTGGGTAAAGAATATAAAACATTTCAACCACCCGGCAAACCATCCGAGATCGAATCATTAGTTCAAAAAATGGACAACCCCTCCGGGGTTATGACGTTACCGCAGGCATTGTCCCTTGCTTTGCTTCAGGGCCCAGAGTTGAAAGTGTTTTCCTGGGAAATACGTTCGGCAGAAGCACGGTCTCTTCAGGCAGGACTTTTGCCCAATCCTGAGATTGAAACAAGCGTAGAAAACTTCAGGGGCGAGAAAGATCAGAAAGGATTTAAAAGCGCTGAAACAACCGTCCAGATTAGTCAACTCCTGGAACTTGGAGGGAAGCGTTCAAAACGTAAGCGTCTTGCCGGTATTGAGAAAAACCTGGCCGGATGGGACTATGAAAGCAAGCGAATTGACGTCGTTACTGAAACAACAAAAGCTTTCTGGGATGTTTTTGCCACCCAGGAGCGTCTGAAAATCAGCAGTGAATTGGCGCTGCTTTCTGAAGAAACATATACCACGGCAGTTGAGCGGGTTAAGGCAGGCAAGGTTCCCCCGGTTGAAGAAATTCAGGCAAAGGTTTCTCTGACAACAGCAAAAATTAGAGTTGAACAGACAAAGGGCGAGCTTGAAGTTGCCCGCAAAAAACTTGCCGCGTCTTGGGGAAGCGCTTCGCCGATATTTGAAAAAGTATCAGGAGATATTGCATCCATATTACCCATCCCTTCACTCAATCAGCTTGAAAATCTCATCGTTCAAAACCCTGAGGTTGTACGCTGGGCGGAAGAAGTAGCAAAAAACCGTGCTGTCATCAAGCTGAAGAATGCTGAATCCATTCCCGATATTACCCTAGGCGTTGGGCCCCGCTATTTTAATGCAACCGACAGCACTGCTTTTGTAATGGCTTTTTCAGTGCCGATCCCAATTTTCAACCGCAACCAGGGTGAGAGACTTGAGGCACGGTATGCTCTTGCAAAAGCAGAGGAAGAACAAAGAGCCGCGCTGGTAAAGGCTCAGACAGGACTTGGTCAGGCATACCAGGAACTTTCCTCGGCATTTCTGTCTGCAGTAGCTCTTAAGGATACTGCCTTGCCTGCCGCAGACAATGCGTTTATTGCTTCTTTAGAAGGATACCGTGCAGGGAAATTCAACTATCTGATAGTGCTTGATTCTCAGCGGACTCTTTCTGAAATCAAACAAGAATATATAAAAGCGCTTGCGGATTATCATAAAGCCCGGGCAAACATAGAACGCCTTATTGCTCAGAAATTACCATAATGAGATAGAAAAAGGAGCTGCGATGAAAATTAAAAAGACAGGATTTATCAGTGCCTCGGTGATAGGTTGTATTATCCTGGCAATAGTTTTTTTTATGACAAGGGGCGAGCATTCTCGTGTTGTTGCGAAAAATCCCCCTTATGAAAACCAGGGAGAGCTGGATGCACATAAAAAAGAAGTGAATGAGGAAAAACCTAAAGCAGTTGAAAAACCAGAAGCAGGTGAAGAAAAATCAGACCTTGACCGCCCCACAGAGGAGCTTTGGGCAGCAACCTGTGAACACAAAATCCCGCAATACACCTGTGACGAATGCCGCTACGAAGTGGGCGTAGTAAAACTGGATGATAAGATTGTTGCAGATGCGGCTAAACCCGGCATTGTAAAAGTAGTTACCGTTGCACAACAGAGCTTTACCAAGGCGCTTCTGCTTACCGGAGAGGTGAAGGTAAACGAGTTAAAAACCGTTCGCATCTCAACTCCGGTGCAGGGCACGGTCATAAAAGTACAGGCCAATACAGGCCAGCAGGTTTCAGCCGGCGAGGTGCTTGTTGAACTTGACAGCAGCGATGTGGCTGAAGCAAAGGGTGACTATTTGAAAAAGGCTGCCTCGGTAAACCTTGCGAGAAAAGCGGCGGAGCGGGAAACAAATCTTTTTGCAAAAAAGGTTTCGGCGGAAATCGAGATGCTGGAGGCACAAGCAAAACTCAACGAAGCAGAAATCGACCTTAAAAATGCAACCACGCGGCTTGAGCGCCTGGGGTTCTCAAAAAAAGAAATTCTGCTTCTGGCAAACGATACTGTAGCCAAAATAACAGGCGTACTTCCCGTACATGCGCCGATTAATGGAACCGTGCTTGAAAAAAATGTTAGCGCGGGGGAGCGGGTAGAGGCAGAAAAAGAGATCCTAACCTTGTCCGACCTCTCCACGGTATGGGTGTGGGCCGACATCAAAGAGGCCGATCTGTCGGCAGTCCAGCATGCCGGAGAAAAAATTGCCGGTGAAGTGGAAATACCCGGCGCTGAGGGAAAAAAATACCAGGGATCATTAGATGTTGTTTCCGGGCAAATGGAAGAACAGTCGCGCACGGTTAAGGCGCGTATCAGTGTCGCAAACCCCGACGGATTTTTGAGGCCGGGGATGTTTGTCACTATAAAACTCATGCTTTCCGGCAGCAGTGATGCGGTTGCCGTGCCTAAAGTGGCGGTTCTTGCCGATGCAGGCCGGACGTTTGTGTTTGTCCACCAGGAGGGCGACTACTGGATACGCCGGCCGGTGTCTCTCGGAGAAACGCTTAATGAATATGTTGAGATTAAAGACGGACTTTCCATTGGACAGAGAATTATTGCCGATGGTTCATTTCTACTTAAATCCGATGTGCTGCGCAAAAAAATGGGCGCAGGCTGCGCAGATTAGGAGGTCATCATGCATAAAATTATAGAACTGCTTCTGCGCTCCCGATTTCTGGTGCTGGCGCTCACCATAGTGATTATCCTGGGCGGCATCATCGCCTGGGTCCGCCTTCCCATTGATGCGTTCCCTGATGTGACCAATGTGCAGGTCATGGTCCTTACCGAAGCGCCGGGGCTTTCTGCCGTTGATATCGAGCAGCAGGTCACCTATCCGATTGAGATGCAGATGGGCGGCGTGCCAAAGGTTAAGCAGGTGCGATCACTGTCCAAATCAGGGCTTTCACAGGTTATTGTCGTTTTTGAAGACAACATCAATATCTATTTTGCCCGCCAGCAGATATTTGAACGGCTTCAGGCGGCAAAGGAAAATCTGCCGCCGTCGGTTGAGCCGGAGCTTGGGCCTATCAGCACGGGGCTTGGTGAAATTTTTCAGTACACCCTCGAAAGCGAGACGCTTTCCCCCATGGAACTCCGGACAATTCAGGACTTTCTGATTGCCCCGCAATTGAAATCCATCTCCGGCGTAAATGAAGTAAACAGTTTTGGCGGGTTTGTGAAGCAGTACCAGGTGCTGGTGCGGCCTGATGCGCTTCTCAAATACGATCTTACGCTTCGTGATGTGGTAGAAGCCGTTGAAAAGAACAATGCTAATGCAGCCGGTGGTTTTATTGTGCGGGGTTGGGAGCAGACCTACATTCGTGGGCTTGGCTTGTTCTCCGGCATTGACGACATCAATCGAATTGTCCTGAAAGTAAACGATGGCGCTCCGGTATATGTAAAGGACATTGCCGATGTTGTTGTCGGCCCCCAGTCGCGACAGGGAGCTGTCACCCGTGACGGCAAAGGCGAGTCTGTTGCCGGCATGGTCATCATGCTCAGGGGTGAAAATTCAAAAGATGTGGTGTCCCGTGTGAAAGAAGTTATACCAAAAATACAGAACAGCCTCCCGAAAGAAGCGCGCATTAATGTGTTTTATGACCGTACTTCTTTAATCCAGGCATGCATAAAAACAGTTGTGAATTCCCTCCAGGAGGGCGGAATCTTTGTTGTTATTGTGCTCTTCCTTTTTCTTGCCGAACTGCGTACCGCCTTAATCGTGGTCACGTCGCTGCCGATTACCTTTTTTGCGACTTTTCTTGTCATGGGATGGACAGGTCTCACCTTAAACCTCATGAGTCTTGGCGGACTTGCTTTTTCTGTCGGCATGATTGTTGACGCTTCGATTGTTATTGTGGAAAATATCAGGCGTCATTTCGCCGGGCACCGGGATAGGTCGCTTCGTCGCCAGATAACCGTCCAGGCTGTATGGGAGGTTGCCCGACCGGTTGCATTCTCAGTCTTAATCATTGCTATTGTCCTTGTTCCGCTGTTTACCCTGCAGGGTATCGAGGGCAAGATGTTTATGCCCCTTGCGCTGACCATGATTCTTGCCATGCTCGCATCGCTGATTGTCGCTCTGACGATTGTTCCGGTTCTTTCTGAAATGTTTCTCAAACAGGTTGAAGAAAAAGAGTTCGGTTTTGTGCGGCGGTTTCATCATGCTTATCTGAATCTTCTTGCTGCCGCGCGCAGGAAAATGAAAGTAACACTTGCCATATCTCTGATTGCTCTCATTGTCGCAGGACTGATGGCGACAACAATAGGCACCGAATTTATCCCGACGCTTGATGAAGGGGCAATCGCCATCAACGTTGTGCGCCTGCCCAATGCTTCGCTTGACGGGTCAAAGGACGTTTCCACCTTTATGGAAAAACGGATTCTTGCATTATTCCCGGAGGTTAATGCGGTTGTGAGTAAAACGGGCCGGGCTGAGATTTCCGAAGACCCCATGGGTCCTGAGCAGACAGATGTTTTTGTCATGCTGAAGCCTTACAAAGAATGGACCACGGGCCGCAATAAGACAAAGCTTATTGAAGCAATGCAAAAAGAGCTATCGGCTATTCCCGGTATACGGCTTTCGTTTTCTCAGCCCATTGCACTGCGTGTCAATGAGCTTATATCAGGGGTGAAAAGCGATCTTGCGGTAAAAGTATATGGCAGTGACCTTGAAAAGCTTAAGGACTATGCAGACCGGATCGCCGGAAAACTCTCAGGTATTAAAGGCGCTCGTGACGTGAAAGTAGAACAGGTGTCGGGCATGGAACAGATTGAAATAGAGCTTAATCGTCAGGAGATGGCCCGGTTCGGAATCAATGTTGCTGATGTAAACGATGTGATTGAGACTGCCATAGCAGGAAAGGAAGCAACCAGGGTTGTAGACGGGCAGATGCGCATAGCGACCGTTGTACGCTTTCCGGCCTCAGCCCGGTCGGATATCCCCATGATTGAACGTCTTATGCTGCGGGGGTCTGCCGGGGAGCAGGTGCCGCTTGGCAGGATTGCAAAAATATCAACGATTGAGGGCCCTGCCCAGATTACCCGCGAAAAAAGTATGCGCCGCGTCGCCGCCGAAGTAAATATCCGTGGCCGGGACCTTGGCAGTTTTGTCGCCGAAGCGCAGCAGTCGCTTTCAGATATTGAAAAGGAATTACCCACAGGCTATTTTCTGGAATATGGAGGGCAGTTTGAAAACCAGCAGCGTGCCATGAGGCAACTATCGATCGTCGTTCCTATAGCCCTTCTGGTTATTCTGCTTCTGCTGTACCTGGCGCTGGGTTCAATCCGTGATTCTTTGCTGGTGGTGCTGAACCTTCCCTTTGCCCTTGTCGGCGGCATTTTGGGAATTAAGCTTTTCGGCATGCCCCTTTCGGTCTCTGCTGCTGTGGCCTTTATCATTCTCCTTGGGATTGCCGTTCAAAATGGTGTGGTTCTGGTTGCCTTTTTTCGACAGCTCAGAGCTGAGGGGAAAAGTGTGGATGAGACAGTGCACATGGGTTGTAATCTACGCTTCCGTCCTTTGTTGATGACCGCTCTCACCGCTTTTATCGGGCAAGTGCCCATGCTCTTTGCCGCCGGCTCCGGAGCCGATATTCAGAAACCCCTTGCGGTTGTCGTCATGGGAGGGCTTATAACCTCAACGCTTTTGACACTGCTTGTTCTGCCGACAATTTACGGTTGGTTTGAGAAGAGAGCTGAAGCGCGTCTTGAATAAACCAGGGTAAGCGATCATGATTTTTCTGCTTACCTCTATTACAGGGAGAAAAGTTTATGAAAGAGATTAAAGCGTATATCAAACCTAATATGCTGTCAAATGTGGTAACGGCGCTGAGCAACCTTGAAGGGCTCACCGGCCTCAGTGTTATCCCGGTTCAGGGATTCAGTCGCAGCAGGGCACATGGGGCCAGACATCGAATTGTTGAAGACCTGATCGATTATGTGCCCCACGTCAAGCTTGAGATAATTTGCAATGACTTTCTTGTCGATAAAATTATCTCTATTATTGAAACAACTGCACATACGGGGTTGCCGGGAGATGGCATAATTTATGTTTTAAACATAGAAACAGTAGTGCGGATCACTACTGGTGAACGTGGTGAAACCGCTGTATAAAAATAAGGGTTCCTCTAAAAATGTCATTTCTGCGAATACCCTTGAAGGGCACAGGTACCCTGAAAGGCACTATCGCAGGAATCCAGAACCAATCGAAATTACTTGACTCTCGGTGACAGATTGGGCATTTATTAGAGATACTCTTAATTGTTCCCGTTATCTGTCAAAGGGCAAGATTAGAAAAGGCACAATATGTTTGGTCATCGAAATTCTCACAGGAACAATCAGTCTTATGAACACAACCACCGAAACGATGCTCATGTTCATACGCACGGCGCCATAGACCCATCTATTTTTACCACTCAACGAGGAATTTGGGCTATTAAGTGGTCATTCTTTGGATTGCTACGCTCACCGCTGATTTTTTCGTTAGCAATCCAATAAATAAAGGAAATTTATGAACTCAAACAGCGAACATTGGGATAATATATTTTCCAAAACAGAAAATGCAAAATTGGGATGGTATGAAAAAGATACCTCTCAGACTTTCAAGTTGTTGGATGATATTCCTGACTGGGAAAAAGCCACCGTATTTCTTCCTGGTGCTGGCACATCAATTCTCATAGAAGACCTTATTCCCAGGGTGAGCAAACTGATTCTTAATGATATTAGCATTGAAGCGTTAAATCGTGTAAGGCAAAGATTAAATGAAGGCGCCGAAAAAATTGATTGGCTTTGCATAGACATTGCTCAGCCAATCAAAGAGCCCATGCCGGAAGTCGACATATGGATTGATAGGGCTGTTTTGCATTTCTTGACTAATGAAAATGATATCAAAGGATATTTTGAAAATCTAAAATCAATCCTTAAAATAGGTGGTCATGCAGTATTTGCAGAGTTTTCATTGATAGGTGCGCCTAAATGTGCTGGTTTGACGCTTCATAGGTACTCCATTGATGAATTGTCGACAAATTTAGGCTCATCTTTTAAAATTGTGTCTCATTTTGACTATACATACATAAATCCTTTTGGTGATCCAAGACCATACATTTACGCTCTATTCAAAAGAGAAAAGTAAAAACTTTTTCTAACAACGGCATTAAAGGCGACGGCAAAAACCGCCGCGCTTTATGCCGAGCGTGTTAGGTCTTCAACAAGGAGTATGACACATGGGCAGTTGTTGCGATAATGATTGTTTTCTTGATCGTCTGCAGGAACGGCAACGCGGGACTCTGTGGGTAGTTCTCGGCGTGAATGCCGTAATGTTCATAGTAATTGTGATTGGGGCATTCTATGGAAGGTCTTCTGCTTTGCTTTCCGATAGCCTTGACAATCTAGGGGACGCGGTGACTTATGGTCTGAGTATCTACGCTGTCTCAAGGGGCGATACCACCAAAGCAAGGGTTGCCTTATTTAAAGGTGGTCTCATTTTTCTCGCGGCTTGTGCCGTCATTGTTCAGATTGTGGCCAAGCTTATTTCTCCAACAACCCCGATCTTTGAAGTTATGGGCATATTCAGTCTTTTGGGTCTTGCCGCCAACTCATTCTGCCTCTTTATACTTTGGCGGCACCGCCTCGAAGACGTCAATATGAGCTCGGTGTGGGAGTGCTCGCGAAACGATATCGCATCGAACCTTTCGGTTTTCGTAGCTGCTGCTGCGGTTTGGTTGACAGAATCTGGGTGGCCGGACATTCTGGTTGCGTCATGTCTCGTGTTGCTCTTGATCCGATCTGCCATCCGCGTAATTGCTTCAGCAAGTGCAAGGGTTCGCAATAAGACCTAACGATGCTATGCAGCCGATCGCTTAAAGCTCCGGCTGATGGCTATTTTATATGTTTGAAGAAAAACAGGTAGGGTTCTAAATATGTCTGATGATCGGAATACCCATCAAAACCACCATCATGCACGCAACCATGGAAAAGGCACTCATGTCCATACACACGGCGCCATAGACCCATCTATTTTTACCACTCAACGAGGCATCTGGGCTATCAAGTGGTCATTTCTTGGACTGTTTGCAACGGCTCTGTTTCAGGTTGTTATTGTTTTATTTTCGGGAAGTGTGGCGCTTCTTGCTGATACGATTCACAACATCGGCGATGCCGCCACTGCTATTCCGCTATGGATTGCTTTTACGCTTGCACGGAAAAAACACAGCAAACGGTTTACTTATGGCTACGGTCGGGTGGAAGACCTGGCAGGTGTGGCAATCGTATTCACTATCTTATTTAGCGCCATCGTTGCCGGCTACGTATCCATTGATCGCTTCTTTCATCCACAAACGGTGACGCATCTCTGGGCAGTGATTACTGCATCGGTGATTGGTTTCCTCGGCAATGAGGCTGTAGCGCAATTTCGTATCAAAGTTGGCAAAGAGATTGGCAGTGCTGCCCTCATCGCCGATGGTCATCACGCCCGTGTAGACGGCTTAACCAGTTTGGCTGTGCTTTTCGGTGCAGTTGGAGTCTGGCGGGGTTACCCATTGGCGGACCCTATCGTTGGTCTTCTTATTACCGTTGCTATCCTCCGCATCGTGTGGGAATCCGGCAAGTCTATTTTTACTCGCCTACTTGACGGAGTAGACCCGGAGGTTATTGATGAAATTAAACATGCGGTGAATCACACCCCAAGGGTTTGTGATATCGCTGAAGTACGGGTAAGATGGTTGGGGCACCGGCTTCATGCAGAGTTAAATATAGCCGTAAGCCCAGAGCTTTCTGTTGAGAAAGGGCATGAGATCGCCACGGAAGTCAGACACCAGCTCTTGCATCATTTACGGTATCTTTCCAACGCCACAATTCATATTGATCCTGTGAACGCATCAGGCGAGAAACATCATCGCATCACTGAACACGCCCACGGCGATTTACCTGCTCATTCGCACTGATAGGAGAAAGTATCGGGTTTAATAATCTTCATGGGACAGATTAAAATAATCCAGCGGACGGCAAAAGACGCTTCCCCGTGAGTTCAGGCGTTAAATTTATTTTTTACTCTATTTCTTTTACCCGGCTCTCATGCGGGTTTTATTATTTGCCAGAATATTTCATTACTATTAACTTTTTTCCTTTTAAGGGTTAAAAGCAAAAAGAAATATTGACCTAAAAAAGGAATGTTTTTTGTGATGATTGACCGGAAAAAGGTAAAAGGCCTTTTTTATTTTGCGGAGGGGGCAAACACTAAGGATGCTTTGTGTGAATCAATATAAACATTGTTATGCCCAAGAATGAAAATAAATGGATGCTGTAGCGACAATCAAATCAATATTCTATTTTGTTGTGGCTGGTCTGTGTGAGATTGGCGGTGGATATCTTGTATGGCTGTGTTTACGTGAAGGGAAATCCTCTTGGTACGGTTTTATTGGTGCATTTGTGCTTGTTCTTTATGGAGTGATTCCCACTTTGCAACTAACCAATTTTGGTCGTGTCTACGCAGCATATGGAGGAATCTTTATTGTTCTGTCAATTCTTTGGGGTTGGCTGGTCGATAAGATAGCACCGGATAGATTCGACGTGCTCGGTGGGTTAGTGGCCTTGATTGGCGTAGCGATCATTATGTATTGGCCCAGGGGCTAAGAACGAACAACAACTTGAGGCATAACAACCACCTCAACTCGGACTGGCAAATCCGCTGAGCCCTATTGTAGCCGCTTATGCAAGCCGTCCTAACAGTTTTTCCCCGTCTTTTATCTTTTCCCTCTATAATATTCCCTCTTGGCCTTTACAACATAAAAATAGTAATAGTATAACTTTTTTTATCCACGGCGTGCTCGAATCTAAATGAAATCTGACTTTTTACTATAATGTATAAAAGGGGGAAGCGTCAAGACGTGAGGTGCCCATTTGTTATGGAAAGAACTGAACTGGAAGCGAGGAGGCTGGGGTGGTTGCTGGTTGGTGGTTACTCATTCGAATTGTAATTTTATTGATTGCACGACCCGGCAGGTAATGAACATAAGGGTTCAATCAAAACTGTCCAAAAGAAGCATTTAACCTCATGATATTAATTAATATTTAAGAATAAGGTCTGAATTCGCCCCAGGTGGATGAAGCCCGCCGGATGTCACCTGCAAAGGCGGGCTTGCTTTGGGAAAGAATGATATGGTATAAAAACTATATTTGAGATAGAATTGTTTTGGTTGTAAAAAGCAGTTGGAGCTGAAAAATTCCGAAGATAACCAGGGGAGGAATTTAATGAATAAGTATAAAGTTAAAGATATTATGACAAAAAATGTCTTCGTGCTTTACGCCAATGAGACTTTGGATATAGTGCGGTCCCTGATGGAAATCAAACATGTCCGTCATGTGCCGATCGTGGACACAAAAGGGAGATTTGTCGGGCTGATAACCCATCGAGACCTCTTATCGATGACGGTTTCGCGTTTAGCGGATATTGATGAAAATGTTCAAGATGATCTGGATCGCCATATACCCATAAGCAAGGTAATGCAAAAAAAGATCATTACCGCTGATCCGGAATTGGATGTTAGCAAAGCGATTGAAATCCTTTTGAAAAATCAAGTTGGTTGCCTACCCGTGGTTTCAAGAAAGAAGCTGATCGGTATTGTTACCGAAGCTGATTTTTTAGCTTTTACGTATAGCTTGTTGAAAAAAAGAAAGAAGGTTTAACTACCGGCTATTTCCAAAAAGCGCTTTCAGCTGCGCTATCGAAAGCTCATCGAGCCGATCCGCCACTAAATCAGCTTCGGTTAGTTCGGAAGCAGGATGAGTGGTGGTAACAGCAATTATTTTCATTCCTCCTGCCTTTGCCGCCTGAATACCCACGAAAGCATCTTCAAACACTACACACCGGTCTGGAGAAAGATGTAATTTTTGAGCCGCAAGCAAAAACACCTGGGGATCAGGTTTCCCCTTTGATACATCTTCAGCGGCTATGATTATGGGGAAATAATTTTCCCAGCCCAGGAGGAGTAACGCCGTGGTAATATTTAAACGGGGTGTGGAAGACCCCACACAACAGGAAATTTTATTTTTTTGAAGCATTTCCAAAAAAGGCTTAACCCCCGGAAGTGGTGAAATCCCGCGGTCTACCATGATCCGGCGATAGAGTTTTTCCTTGAGGTCAGAGAGCCGTTGAACTTCTTCTTTTTCCTGTGTCCATTT
>DATEXU010000265.1:0-3426 GCA_035256645.1 Thermodesulfobacteriota bacterium
CCAGCGCTTTGCCTGCGGCTTCCTTCAGATTCCACCTTGCGATGAACACCCTTGCCGTCCGGCTAACTGTTCCCCCTGCCGGGCCAGTGGGGGACTTCCACCCCCAAGTGATTGTGCCATGCCGGGCACACAAATAAAAAACCCCCGCTTCGGCGGGGGGTTTAAGTTAATTAATATAAAGGTCACTCATGGATGACGGTTAACCCTATCCTTCTTTTTACGGCATCATTGGTGCTGGATAGGTAATGGATAGGTAATAAAAGCGCGCGAGATAAAACCTATCACTACAAAAATCACAACCGCCGCGACAACTACCGCAACCGTGTATCCCAGGGACTTTTCCTGGGGAGATTTCATCAGCACCGGGAGTCCGAGGAAAAGAAGATAGAGGCCGTATAACCCCAGAATCATTAAAGGACTGAAGGCGGGGATGATCAGCAAAACACCAAGCACCCAGCCGGGCGTATAAGAGTAGGCCGCGACCTTAAACGCCTGAGTGATGTTCTTTTGGCCGGAAAAGGTAGGCGCTAAAGCATCAATGACCAGGGCCAGGACATAGACGCCGACGAGCGTCAGAATGTAGCTAACTACCCCCGATGTCAAAGATGAGGCGAGGGAAAATCGGAATCCGTGAATACCCACAAAGGACATCCCGATAATGGAAGCTACCGGCCCGATGGCTGCCAAGATGATAACATAGGTCTTGTACAACTCCGGAATGGGTGTAGCCTCTCCGGCAATGGTCTGCCACTCCTGTTTTGGCTTGAGCAAAATCCCTTGGACACGTTCAAATAAATTCATGGTTATCCTCCTCCTTTGCCTTTTAAAGTTTTAGTACTGATGTTCGCTTTGCCCCAAAGCGAGGTTATAATAATATTATTATTATTATAATTAAATTAAACCCCGGTGTCAAGAACCTATCTGGCTCCTTGCCCAGCCCGGTTGAGACGCATAAATGGTTTTAATCTTGCTAAAAGATGTTTATATTTTTCGCTGATCTTTATTAAATGAATTGTGAAGAAAAGTGAATAAAACCAAAGGAAATCCCGGCAAGACTGCATTGCAATCCACACAATCTTTGGCCTCAATCTTTGGCGGGTAGCTTCTTTTTCAGGGTGAGCATCAGCATGCCGGCTAACGCCAGAAAAACAGCGAGAGATACATACGCCCACGAAAAAGAGCCGGTCATGTCTTTGACAAATCCGGTGAGATACGGGCCGATATATCCTCCGACATTGCCGAAAGAATTAATCAGCCCCACCGCGCCGGCAGCTGCTGTTCCCGACAAAAAGGTGGTCGGATAGGCCCACCAGACGCCAAAAGCGCTGTATATTCCGATGGCAGTAAGAGCGATGAAGATGAGATTTATAAGCGGATCGTGAACAAAGGTGCCGACCCCTAAGCCGATCGCGCCGATAAACATGGGCACTGCTCCGTGCCAGCGCTTTTCTCCGCTTTTCGATGAAGAACGCCCCACAAAAAGCAATGCTAAGAGCGACAAGATCATGGGGATCACAATCAGCCAGCCGATCATCAGGTTTGACCAGCCGGATATTTCTTTGAGCGCCGTAGGCATCCAGTAGTTAAAACCCCAGAAACCGCTTATCCAGAGAAAATAAATCAGACACAGCTTGAGCACTTCCCGGTCGCAAATCGCCTCCCACACGGTATAGGGATGCCCTGACTTTTTAGCTTCGGTTTCCTGATCAAAGCGCGCTTTTAGATATCTCTTCTCCTCCGGAGTAAGCCAGGTTACCTGTTCCGGCCAGTCAGCCAGCAGAACCAAAATCATAACCCCGAAAATGAGCGCGGGTATTGACTCAATGACAAACAGGACTTGCCAGCCTTTTAAACCAAAAACCTCAATGCCGAGAATCCATCCGGCAAGGGGCGCGCCGATAATCGCTGAAATCTGCAGGGACGTAAGCATCAGGGCAAGCGCCTGAGGCCGCTCCTCCGGCGTAAACCAGCGCGGAAAAACGCTCGCGTACAGCACCGGATAAAAACTTGCCTCAGCCGCTCCGAGCAAAAAGCGCACCAGATAAAACTGCCAGGCGTTCGAAACAAAGGCCATGCACCCGGAGATGAGCCCCCAGGTGATCATGATCCGGGCGATCCAGATTCGGGGACTCCAGCGTTCAGCGATAAGCGCTCCCGGCACTTCAAAGAGCACGTACCCCACGAAAAAAATCCCCGAGCCCATGCCAAAAACCTGGGCAGTAAACCCAAGGTCAGCGTTCATGGTAAGGGCCGCATAGGCAATGTTTACCCGGTCGAGATAGGCGATGACTGACCCGATAAACGTGGGGAGGATAATATAGAGGTACTTTCTGCGAAGAAGACTTTTTGTGCTTACGGAATTATTATCCATACGTGTTCTCAATCAACTCCAAAAAAACAGTATCCGGGGCTAAAAAAATATGCCGTGCGGGCCCTTCCAAATTTTATCGGAATTGCCCGGTAATGCAAGAAGATATTTTTTCTTGTTTTCAGCTGAGGAACCGACTTATACCAAGTTGCATTCAAAAGCAGATCGTGGCGTCGACGAGGAATCGATGTCGAGGAGTATGACGAGGAGACAACAAAGATATGCAAATGAAAGCGACTTGGTATTACCCATGCGTTAAAGCACGATGATATTCGGAGATGAGTGTTTCTTTTTTAATACCTTGGTCAATAAAATCCCAGGGGAGGATTTCGGTGAACTCACGAAGGCGGTACACGTAAAAGTCAGGGTTGACGTCGGTTTCCTGCAGGGCTTTGTTCCAGTCACCGTTATTCTTATGCACCTGGAGAAGGATCTTGCTTAACCGCCGGTCACCTCTGCTCAAGAGAGCCTGAATGTAGCTCCATTTGGGAAGGTCATGGGTGATCGTGACCTGGCGCTCATTTTTTAAACCATTCTGGATGTGTTTAATCTTGTGCTGCAAAAGTTTGAGGTCCTCAAACGGAACCCACTGAAACGGGGTAACCGGCTTGGGAACAAAAGGAGAAAGGCTTAAGTTAATCGTGCCCGGTAGATTTTTTTTCTTAATGCTCTTGATGATAACATGCTTTATTTGTTTCGTCAGCGAGACTATCTGCTCAATGTCCTCCATGGTTTCCGAAGGAAGGCCGACCAGAAAATAAAGACGTAGGTTCGGGATGCCGCTGGCAACCACCATCTCCACGGCCTCAAAAATTTCTTCATCAGTGATATTTTTTCTAATCAGACGACGGAGCCGCTCCGAACCTGTTTCCGGAGCCATGGTGATTGACTGGTGACCACTTTCTTTCAATGCGTGCAAGAGTTCCCGGGTTATGACATTAGCCCTCAGCGAGGATACCGAGAGTTTTCCTCCCGTGGCCCTTATCCGGGCGCAGATGTCTTTGAGTTGAGGATGGTCCCCAATCGCCGCACTGATCAAGCCGATCTTTTTCTCACCG
>DATEXU010000266.1:0-7055 GCA_035256645.1 Thermodesulfobacteriota bacterium
ATTGGGGGGTTTCAAAATCAGGCTCCCCCACTTCTAAGTGGATTACTCTTTGCCCCGCTCTTTCCATCTCGTAAGCTTTTTCTAAAACATCCATCACCAGGAAAGGAGGAATATCAAGAGATTTTTTTGAGATCATCAAAGGGAACCTCGTTTTTTATAATATCTAAATTTTTTCTTATTATAACAAAGGTGAACTAAAAATCTATTTCTTGATCATTAAAAAGAAAGATTTTTATATAAAGCAACTCATTGAGTTGGTTTCGTTTTGTGGATTGTTTACGTACGCTCCAGAAGGTTGAATTTTCTGATTCACCTCTTAGTCGAAAAAAAAGATAAAAAACCAGATTGTTCCCTGGTATCTTAAGTGAAGAGATTTAAGAAGGGCTTGAAACGCTTTATAAACAAATCGATAATATGGCATTTATGTCTCAATAATTTTTTTAATTAGTTGAAAGTGTTTAACTAAAAATTTGAAAAGAAGGTACAGTTATTTTTTAAAACTGGAAAACATCATGGTTTCCATGTAATACTGACAAACTGCTTCTTGACTGATAATCATTTTTCCCCTATAATTTTAATAACAAAAAGCAAACTACGATAGTTCCCGAATAGTTTTTTAAAAAGGAGAGCAATCGATGAGTGGGGAAAATTTAGCGTAGCGATTATGATCGTCACGTTGTGACAATTTTAACTTTTGATTGTTAACTAATTTTTTTTCGATGAAAGGAGTACAGAATGAGAAATAGGTTACGAAAGACAACTCAACAGATCGGATTTATTAAAAAGGAATTTCTGCTTATGGTGTGGTTAATTATGGCCATTCTGATAATTACGCCTCCTGTGAATAAAGGCTTTGCCGCAGAAAAAGATATAAGTCTCAGTGCCGATCGCCCTTCTTTTGTTGCAGTTGCTAAAGAAATTAATCCCGCAGTAGTAAATATCAGCACGGAAAAAATGGTAAAAGGAGCAGATAACGTATTTCGCCATTATTTTGGTCCTGGGGCTCCGTCCCCCCGGGATTTTTTTGGCGATGATTTTTTTGATCGGTTTTTCGGAGAACAGCAAGGAGAAGGAAAAGAACATAAGGAAAGGAGTCTTGGTTCTGGATTCATCATCAGCCAGGATGGCTATATCCTGACAAACAATCATGTGGTAGCAGGAGCTGATAAAATAAAAATCCGTCTTTCAAATGAAAAAGAATATAACGGTAAAATTATCGGGAAAGATGAAAAAACTGATGTGGCTGTGATAAAGGTGGAAACAAAGGAGAATCTTCCCTTTGTCACGTTAGGTGACTCGGATTTCTTAGAAGTCGGCGAGTGGGTTATGGCTATCGGTAACCCTTTTGGATTAGAACACACGGTGACTGTGGGCGTGGTTAGTGCTAAAGGCCGAGTCATCGGAGCGGGTCCTTACGATAATTTTATCCAAACGGACGCTTCCATCAACCCCGGAAACAGCGGTGGTCCGCTGGTTAATACCAAAGGAGAAGTTATTGGTATTAATACCGCTATTGTTGCGCAGGCTAATGGTATTGGCTTTGCAATCCCATCAAACATGGCTAAAGAAATACTTCCTCAGCTCAAAGAAAAAGGACGGGTAATACGAGGGTGGCTTGGCGTTATGGTCCAAAAAGTTACGCCGGAACTCGCTCAATCATTTGGTCTTGCGGAAGGGAGGGGCGCTTTGGTTGCTCAGGTTCAGGAAGGGAGTCCTGCTGCAAAAGCGGGGATCAAAAAAGGTGATATTATAGTTAAATTTGATGGGAAAGAAATTAAAGACATGGACGAATTGCCACGGATGGTAGCAGGAACACCCATAGGAAAAAAAGCAAGTGTTGTTATTTTCCGTGAGGGAAAAGAAATCACTGTAACGGTTCCCCTTGCTGAGATGCCCGAAGAAGAAAAAGAAGTTATCACAAAGAAAAGTGAAAACACCTTGGGCGTAATGGTTAAAGATATTACTCCTGAACTGGCAAACAAACTGGGGATTGCCGAGAAGGAAGGAGTGATCGTGAGCAGCATTGAACCTGGTGGACCTGCGGAAGACGTTGGAATAATGAAAGGAGATATTATTAAAGAGGTGAACCGGAAACAAGTAAAAAATGTGCAAGAATATTCAGAAGCGATCGGGAAAGCAAAACCTGGTGAGAACATTCTTTTCTTTATTAAGCGGGGTGACGATTCCCTTTTTATTGTGTTAAAGCCTGCTAAAAAGTAAACCTTGTTAGAAGGCTTTAACACCGGGCATTCACTCCGTGTTAAAAAGTGTAAAAATTTTTATTTTATATCTGACAAGGCAAGCAGGGCATTTCTAACGGGGTAAATCTTAACGTATGGAGGGATTAGGAATGAGCGAAATTGTTGATGTCTATGCGCGTGAAATCTTGGATTCGCGGGGAAATCCGACGGTTGAAGTTGATGTGATCCTTGAAACGGGTACACTGGGAAGATCACAAGTTCCTTCGGGAGCTTCCACAGGAGAAAGAGAGGCATTAGAGCTTCGCGATCAGGATGCTAAAAGGTACTTAGGCAAAGGAGTAAGAAAGGCAGTCGCACATGTTAATGAGGTGATTGCGCCAAAAATAGTGGGGCTTTTTGCAACCGAACAGAATTTTATTGATTCGATCATGATTGAACTTGATGGCACCGATAACAAAGGCACCCTAGGGGCAAATGCGATCTTAGGGGTTTCGATGTCGGTCGCGAAAGCAGCGGCCGAGGATTTGGGAATGCCGCTTTATCGTTATCTGGGGGGGGTAAATGCACGGGTGCTTCCGGTTCCGATGATGAATATTTTTAATGGCGGCGCTCATGCTGATAACAATTTGGATATTCAGGAATTTATGATTTTACCTGTGGGTGCGGATAGCTTTGCTCAGGCTCTCCAGATGGGCGCCGAGGTTTTTCATAACTTGAAAAAAGTACTTAAGGGTAAAGGCTATAATACCGCGGTTGGTGATGAAGGAGGTTTTGCACCAAACCTCGCGTCAAACACCGAGGCGATTGAATTAATTTTGCAAGGGATTGTGAAAGCGGGCTATCAACCCGGCAAAGACATATACCTTGGGTTTGACTGTGCCGCAAGTGAATTTTTTGAAAATGGAAAGTATACCTTAAAAGCAGAAGCTAAACCAAAAAAGACAGCGGAAGAATTAATCGCTTTTTATAGCGAATGGATAGAAAAATATCCGGTTATCAGCATCGAAGATGGGATGGCGGAAAATGATTGGGAAGGGTGGAAACTTTTGACTGAGAAGTTAGGAAAAAAGGTTCAAATTGTGGGAGATGATATTTTTGTGACCAACACTAAAATCATTAAGCGAGGCATTGAGCAAGGAATTGCTAATTCGGTTCTTATTAAACTCAATCAGATCGGAACACTGACCGAAACGATTGATGCCATTGAGATGGCAAAAAAAGCCGGGTACACTGCTGTCGTTTCACACCGCTCGGGTGAAACCGAAGATACTACTATTGCTGACTTGGTGGTTGGGTGCAATACCGGACTTATCAAGACTGGTTCCACCTCTCGGACCGACCGGGTTGCCAAATATAACCAGCTCCTTCGTATTGAAGAGGAGCTGGGTGAGACCGCCCAATATTTGGGGAAAGATGTTTTTTATAATTTAAAATAAGGTGTCATCAAATAAACCATATTAAAAAATTATAATAAAAAACATGGAAACTCTTATTTCGCAACCATCAAAATTGATTACCCTGGCAGACTATCAGGAAGGTTCGGTAGTAAGTCGAACGATTATCAATAAGAAGACCGGAACAGTAACCTTTTTTGCTTTTGATGAAGGCCAAGGCTTGAGTGAACACACCGCTCCATTTGACGCTCTCGTTTATATTCTGGATGGGGAGGCAGAAATTACTATTTCCGGAAAGCCGGTTAAGGTGAGTGAGGGTGAAATGCTGATAATGCCCGCTAATAAACCCCACGCTGTGAAGGCGGTAAAAAGATTCAAGATGCTTTTGACCATGGTGAGGGAGTAAGCAATGTTTCATGTTGCCACCGACGAAGAGATAAAAGTAGTGAGAGTTGCTGATGGGAAGGTTGGCAGTGATATTCCTCGACCTCAAGAAATAAGAGAATATGTTTTAAACCAGTTGCAACATTTTTCCTTATAATTTTAATTCTTTCTTAGGTAAGGAGAATGATGGATTGGGAGGAGCAACGGGACCAGATGGTTAAACGCCAACTCGTTTCACGGGGGATTAAGGACGAGCGGGTTTTGGAGGCCATGCGGAAAGTTCCTCGCCATCTTTTTGTCCCGGAAAAGTTGATAGAGAGCGCCTACCATGATGGACCTCTTTCCATCGGAGAGGGGCAAACGATCTCTCAACCGTATATGGTTGCCCTTATGACCGAATGTTTGGCTTTAAAAGGTGGTGAGAAAGTGTTGGAGGTTGGAACCGGCTCTGGGTATCAAACCGCGATCTTGGCTGAACTGGCGGAGCACATCTATACTATTGAGCGGGTTCCGATTTTATTAGAAAAAGCTCAGCAGGTTCTCACGCACTTGGGGTATACGGCTATTAAATTTAAAGCAGGGGATGGGACGTATGGGTGGTGCGAGGAAAGCCCGTTTGATGGGATTATTGTGACTGCCGCCGCTCCGGATATTTCTCAGGTATTGGTTGAACAGCTTAACGATGGAGGCGCACTCGTTGTTCCGGTAGGTTCTCGCTACTCGCAGAGTCTTTATAAAGTAACTAAAAAAGGGGACAAGATCGAAAAAGAAGAACGTACTCTTTGTGTTTTTGTCCCGTTGATTGGGAAGTATGGTTGGAAAGAAAATTAATGTTTAATACCAAGTCGCCTTCATTTGCATATCTTTGTTGTCTCCTCGTCATACTCCTCGATGTCGATTCCTCGTCGTCGCCTCGATCTGCTTTTGAATGCAACTCGGTATAAGGTGTATTGTACCATATGAAAATTGACGCTGCTATTCTTATTGGAGACCGGGGAAAAATTCATCCGATCCAGGGGAAAAATAAAAATTTTTTGGACCTCAATGGATTGCCCCTGTTTTTTTATCCTTTGAAGGCTTTGGAAGAATCACAGCATGTGAATCGAATTTTCATTGTGGGTGATCAGGAACGAATACAAAAGAGCATTGCGCGCAATATTCGCACGTTGAAGGCTCCTGATAAGATTGTTTCTTTGGAGCAGAGGAGAAATTTATTTGAAAACGCTTTTGTCGCTTTCGATAGTGCTCTGGAGATAGAAAAGAAAAATAACCGGAGCCCTGAGTGGGCGGATGAAGAAAAGGCAATGCTTTACATGCCGGGAGATACCCCTTTGATTACTCCCCAGGAAATTGATGAGTTTCTCGAACAATGCGACGTGAATTCTATCGATTATTCTTTGGGGATGAGCACTGAAGAAGGTCTGGTGCCATTTTATCCTACTGAGAAAGAGAGGGGGATTAAGATGGCGTACTTTTATGTTAAAGGGAAAAAGTATCGTCAAAATAACCTTCATCTGATTAAGCCATTAAAAATTAAGAACCGTCACAGCATTCAAAGGTTGTATGATTATCGCTATCAAAAACAATTTATATACTTTCTGAAACTTCTCTTAGAATTTTATCGGGCTCATATGCAAAGGAGAGGTATATATTATTTTTTCATCCTCCACTTGAATCTTTTCCTTTCCCGTATGGGCCTGGAAAGCCTGACCCCCCCCTTCCGGAAAATGATCAGTGTGGAAGATCTTGAAGGGGTGGTGAGAAATTTTCTTGGCTGTCGGTTTAAAATAGTGGAAACCAAATTGACCGGAGCGGCTCTGGATATTGATAATGAAAGAGATTATGAAACGATGAAAATCCGATTTCTTTTTTGGCGTGGGTATCAGAATAGTCTTATTAATCCCTTACAGATAACAAGAGTGCCATTTAAGTCCGCACAATAACGATGAAAACTGTCTTAGCCTTTTTTGCGTTTTTGGTCGTCTTCCTGTTGTTGTGTAGCAGGGATGTCTGGGCCTGGGGAGCAGGGATACATATTGCTCAAGGTGAGTTTATTCTCAAAAACCTCAACCTTGTCTTGCCGGTTATCAGAGAATTAGTCCAATCCTATCCCCTTGATTTTCTGTACGGACTTATCAGCGCTGATATCTTTATCGGTAAAGGTTCACGGAGGAGAAATGATCATTGCCATAACTGGTCAATTGGCCGCAATATGCTTTTAGCCGCTCAGGCTCCGTTTGAGAAAGCCTTTACCTATGGTTATCTTTCCCATCTTGTTGCGGATACAGTGGCTCACAATGTTTATATTCCCAGTCAGCTCTATCGTACGTCGACTACCCGTAAATTCGGTCATCTTTACTGGGAATATCGCTCTGATATATTTACCGAAAAAAAATATTGGAAAATTGCCAACAAGGTAATGGTAAGTCATGATCCGAGGGATGACGATTTTATTACTCAGACGGTGCCGCATCGTGTTCTTCCTTTTAAGACCAAAAAACTTATTTTTTCTTCCACCCTTCATTTGTATGATTTGAAACATTGGCGCAACGCCGTTAATGTGGTGTCTCAGAATTCCCGGTGGGAAATAAGCCGGGAGTATATAGAATCGCTTAAGAAACTTTCCTTTTATTTGACGCTCGATTTTCTTAAAAACCCGGAAGGAGCAATTTGCTTCAATTATGACCCCGTAGGCTCAGATAATATCCGTGAAGCGAAAAGAAGAAGACGTTTAGTAAGGAAGATTACCGGGGAAAGTCCCACGCATGGTGGTTTTGACATTCCGGCGGATATGCTTGACGCATGCCAAAAGATTACTGCGCTGACGCAGTAGCTTTGTAGGGATAACGGTATGATGAGTGATCCTCAAAAGACAATTCAGGACCTCCGAGAAAACATAAATTACCACAATTACCGGTATTACGTGCTGGATAGCCCTGAAATTTCCGATCAGGATTATGACCGCTTTTTTCGAGAACTGGAAGAATTAGAAAAAAAATATCCTCACCTGATTACTCCCGATTCACCAACCCAACGAGTTGGTGCTCCACCCCTTGAATCATTCAAGACGGTTAGT
>DATEXU010000267.1:0-10660 GCA_035256645.1 Thermodesulfobacteriota bacterium
TTTCGCTCGTTGAGAAGAAATCCAGTGAGTGACTCTAAGGTCATTTTTCCTCCAGACCGCAGCACCACATAAGCGCAGACCTTCTCCCCCAATAAAGGATCGGGCATGGGAATACAGGCGCAATTATCCACGTCCGGATGCGACAGAATGTGGTCTTCAATCTCTTCAGCGCTGATCTTTTCGCCCCCGCGGTTGATCAGATCCTTGATCCTGCCCTCCACGATCAGGTTGCCGCTGGTGTGCAGGCGGACAACGTCGCCGGACTTGTAAAACCCGTCCTTGGTAAAAGCCTTGGCATTGTGTTCCGCGGCGCGATAATACCCCCGGATGGTGTAGGGCCCGCGACACCACAACTCACCTACTTCCCCCGGCGGCACTTCTTGTCCGCTATCCGGATTCACAATTTTGAGTTCATCTCCTGGTGACATAGGACGTCCCTGGGTATACAACTTTACTTCTTCCGGGTCATCAAGGAGGACCCAGCAGAGCAGTCCCTCCGCCATTCCCATTACTTGTTGTACCTCGCAGTGAAGCTCCGGGCGAATACGCAAAGCTACCTCCGGATTTAGCTTCGACCCTCCCGTAAGGATAACCTTGAGTGAGCTGAGGTCATATTCATCACGTTGAGGATAGTTGAGCACGCCCAAGATCATAGTGGGAACAGCCACCCAATGGGTAACCTTGTGACGTTGTATAAGCTCCAACATAGTTTTAGGAGCGGGACTGTTTGAAAGAACCTCACATCCCCCCTGTGAGAGTACGCCCTTGAGTCCGGGACAGGCTAAAGCGAAATTGTGTTCCTGAGGAATACCAATCAAAAGCACCGTATCAGCATCAAACCCACAGACCTCGGCGCTACGCAAGAAATTATATACATAATCATTGTGGGTTCGAGGAATAAGTTTGGGAATGCCCGTGGTGCCGCCGGAAAGTTGAAGTACCGCCGGTAGGTTTGGATCCGGCCGCGGAAGCACCGCGGGGTCTGTACGTTCCTCGATGGGGTCTTTAAGGAGCATATCAATAGAGTGATATCCGGGTCGAGGTTCAGCGCCGGTAACAAGAATGAATTTTAGACCGGAGGCTTCAGTTTGCACCCTCGATGCCATCTCCTGCATGTCAAACTCTTTCATGGCCGCAGGGATAGCCAGGGCGCGGGCCTCAGAGAATTTGGTGAAGTAACCAATCTCGGCCTCCCGATGCGCCGGTAGAGCCATGATCGGGATACCTCCTGCTTTAAGCGTTGCCAGGTAAGTGATGGCCACCTCGGCTATGTTTGGAATCTGTAAGACGACTCTATCATAAAGTTTTAAGCCTATGGCGTTGAGATGCAAAGCCAAGCGTGTTACCAGATTCCCTAACTCTGCATAGGTGAACTCTCTGCCTTCGCCAGTTATGAGCGCCGTGCGGGTGGCATAACGTTTAAAACAATCGTCCATGACCTCGGTAATGGTCTTGTCTAACCAATACCCTTCTTCTCGATATTTTTTGGCAAACTTTTCAGGCCAAGCTGTGAAACCTTCCATATTTAAAACACCTTCCTTAGTGAATTGAAACACCACCTCTGGAGTCATTGGGAGTATTATACTTTTCCGCTCATTTCAGGGAGACTAAAGCTTTATCACTCCTTTTTCGACTATTATTTTGTCGCCAATTGTTACTTAACCTACCCCCGAAACCTGTACTAAATCTAAAATTAGAACTCTACCATTCCTTGTTCTTCAATGAAGCCTGGCTTTGGGTGCCAAGGAAGATAATTCAACAAGCTGTGCGGTCTGAAAGTATTGTATATTCCAGCCGCCATCTTTCAATCAACACCTAAGGGTCCAGGGAGGTAGAGAGCTACTCTCCTAAAAACATGGCCGAGGTGAACATAAGAATCAATAATCATTACTTTATTTTTCAAACTTAGATTATTTATTCTAACTTACGTTAGTTAAATTTGTCTATTTTTAGACCCAGTTTTCAGAGATGTCAAGTTTTTTTTATGGTCTAAAAAAAATTGACAAGATAAATAATTATTTGGTAAGCTTAAATTTATAAAATTCTAACTTGTGTTAGTTAACTATTTGTTTTTATAGGGCTTAATAAAAAGGGGTTTATAATTGCTCAGGGTTAACTCATTTATGAAAATTTTATAGGATACGAGGGGGATGCTCTTAAATCAATCTTCCGGGATTATAAATTACCACTCCATTTAATATTCCCAAAAATCACAAAAACTATCCCGGCGAAGACTAATGATTCTGAAAGGTCCTTCAGGGCCAAGGAAGTAGGAGATGGCCTTAAGGAGCAATATTTCCGGCTGGGGCCAATGCTTTCTATGGTGCTATGGCAGTGAGAATCAAAAGTTGCCCTATTTCTTTTGACACAAAAACGACGTGTGACACTTTCTGGATACGAAGCGAAAGTGACAGATTAGGAATTATTAGAGGAACCCTTAAACCTTTAACCTTATATTGAGAAACTTTTTATGTCGCAACATTACAAAAAAGCTGGGGTTGATATTCATCAGGGAGATAAAGCATCCCACATTCTTTATCAGGCCGCTCGCAAAACCTGGAAAAACCGCTCCCGTCAATTAGGAGAAGTGATTACCCCGTTTGATGATTTTACCGGATTGCGGGTGATGTCAGTGGGGAAGCTTCCCGCGGGAACGGTTTTGGGAGTGGGTTTTGATGGCGTGGGAACGAAAGTCGAGATCGGAGAACGGATCGCTCTTCACAACACCATCGCCTTTGATTTATTCGCCATGGTCTGCGATGACGCGGTGGTCAGGGGGGGAGAACCGGTTTTAGTGGGAACCGTCCTTGATGTTAATACCCTGGGGAAAGAAAATGAATCGTATTTAAATTTTATTAAACAGCTGGCGGACGGGTATGTTAAAGCCGCCCGCGAAGCTGGAGTCGCGGTTATCAACGGAGAACTGGCGGAACTGGGAGTCCGGGTTACTGGGTATGGGCCTTTTAACTACAACTGGAGCGCCGGGGTGATCTGGTTTGCCCGGCAGGATCGGATGTTCACCGGTTTTGAAATCAAGCCCGGTGATGCCCTGGTGGGTTTAGAAGAGGAAGGCTTTCGTTCAAATGGTTTATCCCTGGCCCGGCGAATCTTACGTCAAAATTTTGGAGAAGAGTGGCATACCCAATCCGTGAACGGAAAAAATCTGGGTGAGCTGGTGCTCCAACCATCCCGAATTTATACCCGAGCCATCGTGGACATGACCGGCGGCGTAGAAAGCAACCCCCAGGCGAAGATCCACGGCGTGGCCCACATTACCGGTGGAGGAATACCGGGAAAGCTGGGAAGAATACTCAAACCCCAGAAATTGGGCGCCCAGATTGACAGCCCTTTTCCTCCCGGAGATATCGTTTCCTTTTGTCAGGCACTGGGCAACGTCTCCGATCAGGAAGCTTATCGGGCCTGGAACATGGGACAGGGGATGATCGTCGTTACTCCTGAGCCTGAAGGGGTAATCCAGATTGCTCGCAACCACCGGATCAAGGCACACATAATCGGACGGGTGACAAAAACCCCTGGCATTACTATTGTGAGCCAAGGAGCTTTCAAAAAAGACAAGGTATTAAAATTTTCTTAACAAGCTTTCATCAGATCACCAAGGGCTTTTTATTCCAGAAAACGTAATTTTTTTAAAGACTAAAAAGACCGCCCCTAATTCTTAATCTATAACCCCCCGAATGAAAAAAATCAATTAATTTTAGTTAGTTGTTGATTACTGCGGGAGATCATCCCCTCGAAGCCCGGGGCAGAAATGATACTTTGAAAGCCAGCCCTAATTTTTTTACTAAAAAATCTTTTTGTTTTTTTTAAAAGAGTGTGGTATTTATTTAAAAATAATAGTGAATTTACTTAAAAATTATATTGAATTTAAAAGTTTTTTTTGGTAAGGAAAAAGGAGGTTTAACAAAATGCCGGTTGCGCAGTATCTCTGTGATAGTTGTAGTAAGGTTCTAGAAAAAATAATTTCAGAGAAATACCCGGCTAATATGACCTATGCTCCCCCAAACACGACCAGCCATTTCTTTCAGTGCATGAATACTTCGTGTAATGCTAAATTTATTGCTTCCGAAGAAGAATCAGGAAAGTTAACCTGGGATCTTAAAGATGAAGAAACCTTCAAAAGTATTTTAAAAAGCGTCAATGAACGGCAAGAACGCACGGTCCTCAAAGAGGAAAAGGGGAAATTGGCCCAGGAAAAAGCCCAGATTGAAAGAATGGTGAACGAAAATCCCCAAAAAATCTCGATCATTAAAAAAGATATGGAAAATATCAAAATCCAGGTTAATAATCTGACGGACGAATATGAAGAACGAAGTGTGCAAATTGCCAATTTGGAGGAAGCCCTGAAAAAAGGGAGATTGCGGTTGGAGGAAATTGAAAAAAGGCTTAGGGAGTTAATCCATATTAAGTAACTATGTTGCATCGGGGCGTAGCGCAGCCTGGTTTAGCGCACCTGAATGGGGTTCAGGGGGTCGGAGGTTCAAATCCTCTCGCCCCGATTAAAATTAAAAAAATGTTGACAAAGGCGATAAAAAAAATATACTTACTCTCTAAAAAAAATTAACAGGTTGCATGGAGGGAGAAATGAAAAAAACAGCCCTAATGTTCATGATCCTTGCGTTAGGTATTCCAGGTTTTCACTGCGCGTTTGCTTCCTCAATAACCCAGGGGGAATACTCAATCCAGTTAGCAGAAAAATTATGTATGGGAGAAAATTTATCAGCCGATGCGGCTATTGCCGCCTTGAGCTGCGCGGGAATAATGCCGGCGGATGGATTTAAACCCGGTGACCCCATGAATCCGGTCATAGCGGACGAAATTTTATGTGCGGTTCGAAAAACGTGTAAAGAAGGACGGCTTAATTGTTTCACCTGTTGCATAGAGCTTGCTCCTTTACCCGCGTTTGCTTCCGCAAAAACCCAGGGAGAATACGCGATCCGGTTAGCAGAAAAATTAGGGATGGGAGAAAATTTATCAGCCGATGCGGCTATTGCCGCCTTGACCAAAGTGGGAATAATGCCGGCCGATGGATTTAAACCCGGTGATCCCATGAATCCGGTCATAGCGTGCGAAATTATAAGTGCGGTTCGAAAAGCGTGTAAAGAAGGACGGCTTAATTCTTCAACCTTTTGCAACGAGCTTTCTCTTTTACCCGGTAGATGCTGTATGGAATTAGAGGCTATTGTTCGTTCCTTAAATTTCGAGCCACCGCCACCGCCACCGCCACCGCCACCGCCACCAGCAAGCCCGTCATCGTAAGAGAATTTCTATTCTTTCTATTCTGACTTTGTGAAGCGTTAATTAAAAAAAGGAGCAGAGGATGAAATTAAAGAAAGGAGTAGGGGATGAGATTTAAAAGAGAATGGAGAAAAAAGACGACTTCGGTTTTTGCTTTTCTTTTATTGTTTCTCGGTATTGCTTTTGAAACTCAGGCCCAGCAAATACTGACCTCAACCGATGATGTCCACCAAACCATACAAGATCTTCCCGGCAACATTCATGTAGGCCCCCTTAAAATCCACCCTGGTGTCAGTGTAACCGAGTCCTATACAAACAATATATTTAAGGAGGAGGATCACAAAAGGGGAGCGTGGATCACCAAGGTTTCCCCGGGTATTGTTCTCCAGCTTCCTATCCGCCGCCATTTCCTCCAGCTTGATTACCATGCGGAGATTATTGAAGCCGAGCGATTTCACAAACAATACGATACCGACAGCCATTTTGTCAACGGAATCCTCGACCTTGATTTTAACCGACTCACTATTCTGGCGGGTGATAACTGGAAAAGCGACTCCACTGCTCCGACTAGTAAATCGGATATCAGGCAGGACTACCTCCAAAACCGGGCCTTTTGTGATATAAGTTACCGGCTGGCCAACCGGTATAAGGTAACCGGTTTTTATCGAAACACCTCCCGGCAATTTGATAACTATCGCAGCCCTTTTGATCCCGCGGTTGACCCCCGATGGGACAACTATATGGAAAACGACATGGGGGTAGGTCTTTTTTACCGCTTTTTTCCCAAAACCTCAGTCCTCTTTGAGTACGGCTTTACCCACCGAAACGTAACCGACCGGGGATTACCCGACACTGACCGGGATTCCGATTCCCATCGGTACTGGCTGGGTCTTATGTGGGAGCCGACCGCGAAAATCGTCGGAACAATAAAAGGCGGCTACTATCAAAGGAATTACGATGGGGGCGGCAACTCAAAGGACTGGTCTGGATTTGCGATGGAGGGAGACCTGAAATACAAACTTACTTCCCAGGACACCTTTACCTTGAAAGGATCCAGGACCCCCCTCGAAACGAGCGTAACCGAGGCTCATCTACCGGGGTTCGCGCCCGGCAGATACGGGACGTACTACATTTCAACCGGAGGCACTTTCGCGTATAACCATCGTTTTACCTATAAAATCTCCGGTATCGCCGATGTATCGTTCTTTAATGACGACTATCGTGAAAAAGGATCATTGGGCAAGAAAAGGGAAGATGACCGCTTCGCTGCCGGCATAGGCGCCCTTTATCAGATCCAGGACTGGCTGGCTTTTAAATTAGGGTATCGTTATACGAATAAGGACTCTAATGCGGACGATGAGTCCTATCAGGAAAATTTATTTTTAGGAACGCTATTCCTCAACTTTTAGACAGATGCTGATCGATCTTTCTAAAACAAGAGAACCAAGGTAAAATTCTGGTCATAAAAGAAAGGAGGCAACTGCCTCCTTTCTTTTATTCTCCGGCAAGGAATCAGGTGTTAGGTCTTAGGTATTAGGAGGTGGTGGGTATTAGGTGTTAGGCCCCATAACCCACGACCTATAACCCATAACCTTAATAATGATTTTATACAGAAAGACTTTGCTATGATGTTAAAAAGGATCGTTACCACTCTGTCGTGCTTCCTCCTGCTTTTTTTGATTCTGCTTCTCCTTCAGGCCTGTTCCTACCCAACCGTACCCCGGATTGAGGAAACCGCGAAAGCACCTGAAGAGCCATCAGCCGGCACCCCTCTGGAACAAAACATCGGGGAAATTTTTCAAAAAAAAGCTCCGGTGCTCGCTTCCCAGCCGGAACGCAAAGAAAAGGAATACGAGATCGGCCCGGAAGATATGCTGGAGATTATGGTGTGGGACCATGATGATCTCACACGGGAAGTGTACGTATCCCGGGAAGGAGTGTTTTCCTATCCTCTTATCGGCACGGTTCAGGCAGGCGGTCTCACTGTGGAACAGCTCGAAAAAGAAATTTCTGACCGGCTCTCCGGGAAATACATCATCGATCCCCAGGTTTCTGTCACCGTAAAAGAGTATAAGAGCAAAAAAATCTTCGTCTTGGGAGAAGTAGGAGGACCTGGTGGGAAGGGACCCGGTACGTATCCTTTGACCGGTAAGACCACCCTCATGGAAGTACTCACGATGACAGGAGGGCCAACCCAGAATGCCGGAACTGAGGCAACCATAAGCAGGCCAAGGAAGACCGGCGGGGCTTCAGGCTCTCAGGAAAAATCAGCGAACGATGAGGTGATAAAAGTAAATTTAAAAAAGCTGTTGGAAGGCGATGCCTCCCAAAATATTTATCTCGAGCCGAATGATACGGTGTATGTTTCTAAAGCCGCTTTCTTTTACGTGTATGGCGAGGTAAAAAATCCCGGTAGATACAACCTGGAAAGGGGCACCACCGTCCTGAAGGCGATCACCACTGCCGGCGGAGCAACGGAAAAGGCGGCAGTCAACCGGAGCAAGGTCGTGCGGGAAAAAGAGGGACAAAAATCAGAGATGCGCGTCAACCTGACCGACCCGGTTGAAGCAGAAGATATTGTCATGGTTCCGGAAAGCTTTTTTTAACCTTTAACCCTTAATCCTTTAGAGTTGATGTCATGGCTGAGAATTTTTTTGAAGAAGAAATCCACTTAAGAGATTACCTGAGAGTTATTTTTAAAAGACGGTGGTTGATCGCGACCGTTCTGCTCATCGTGGTCGTAAGCGTGACCATAGAATCATTCCGCATGACCCCCATCTTTCGGGCAACTGCCCAGGTCATGATTGAAAGCGACAATCCCAAGGTGGTCGATATCGAGGAAGTTCTGCGGGTCAACAAGACCGATGAAGACTATTACCAAACCCAATACGGGATTTTAAAAAGCAATGCCCTAGCGCTGAAGGTAATCAAATTTCTCACCTTAAAAGAAAACCCGGAGTTTGGCGGTTCGAAAAAAGGCTTCAGTCTGGGCGCGGTTTTCCAGGGAATGAAGGGATGGCTTAAAAACCTCTTCTCTTCTGCTGACGCAAAACCCGATCCCCAGCTGGAGGAAGACAGGGAAAATAACTCCCTGATAAAAGCTTACCTGGGCAGATTGAGCGTGGAGCCGATACGACAGAGCCGCCTGGTCAATGTAAGTTTCGAAGGCAAAGACCCCCAGATGACGGCCAGGATCGCCAATGCTCATGCCCAGCTTTTCATCGAGAGCAACATCGAAAGAAAATTTTCTGCCTCCCAGGCAGCCGTGGGCTGGCTCAACCAGAGAATCAAAGAAGAAGAGAACAAGCTCCAGCACAGTGAAGAATCCCTCCAGATCTACCGGGAAAAACAGGGTTTGATTGATATTGATTTTGGCGAACGGCAGGGCATTATCCTGCAGAGCCTCAATGACTTAAATGCAGTCTTAACCAGAGCCCAGACTGAAAAAATAGAAAAAATGCAGCTCTACTCGGAGCTTCAAAAATTCTCGGGCCGGCCGGAATTGGCTGAATCATTACCCGCGGTCGTGCAGAACTCCTTAATCCAAGGACTCAAGGCAAACTATATCGCTCTTTCCGGAGAGTACTCCAAGCTTTCCCAGAAATATGGCCCGGAACATCCCAATATGGGGAGACTCTCATCGGAAATGCAGGGGGTAAGGGGAAAAATTGCCCAGGAGGTAAGAAAAATCGCCCAGAGCATTGAAACCGAATCCCGGTTAGCGTCAGACAAAGAAAAAGCCATCCTCGCCGCGATGGAAACAAAGAAAAAAGAGGCCCTCGACCTCAATCAGAAGCAGATCAAATACGATGCCTTAAAAAGAGATGTGGACACCACCCGCTCCTTGTTTGAATCTCTGCTCAAGCGGACCAAGGAAGCTACGCTTACCGAAGGGTTAAACATAACCAATATTGTTGTCATCGATCCCGCCCGCGTGCCCGAGACACCGGTTAAACCAAAAAAAGCTCAAAATATTCTTCTTGCTCTGATCACCGGCCTCACCCTCGGCATCGGGTTAGCCTTCTTCCTCGAATATCTGGATAACACCATCAAAATTCCGGATGAGGTTGAGCGTTATTTAAAAATACCGCTCTTAGGACTGGTGGGAAGCTTCCCGACCGACTCAACTGACCCCAAAAAGAAAGAAATTATCTCTCACAGTGACCCCAAGTCTACTATCTCGGAGGCCTATCGAACCATCCGGACCAACCTCCTTTTTTCTTCTCCGGATAATGAAAAACGGGTGCTTCTGGTAACCTCGGTGTTCCCTCTCGAAGGCAAGACCGTCCTGGCTTCCAATCTCGCCATCACCTTTGCCAAAATGGGGAAAAATGTGCTTTTAATAGATGCGGATATGAGGAGGCCAAGAATTCACACCGTGTTTGATCTTGAGCGGGGCAAAGGATTATCCGCGTTTCTCATAGGCGGAGAATCAACGATCAAAAACACGGACATTCCCGGACTTAAAGCTATAACCTCCGGCACTCTCCCGCCCAATCCCTCTGAACTTTTAAATTCAAAAAGAATGCAAGAACTTATTGAGCGGGCCAGGGAACAATACGATCTCATTATCATTGACTCTCCGCCTCTTCTGTCGGTCACTGACCCTGCCATCCTGTCCACCCTTGCTGATGGGGTGGTGGTGGTGGTGAAGGCATCCTCTACCCCGCGGCCGGCGATTAAGAAAGGCATCCAGCAACTTTCGGAAGTGGGCGGCAAAGTGCTCGGCTGTGTTTTAAATGATGTGAATTTTGAAAAAGAAAGCTACTACCATTCTTCCTACCGGTATTATCATCATTATTATTATCATGCGTATGCTGAAGAGGATGGCAAAAAAAGCAACAAGATTTAAGAGTTAAGTATTTAAGGGTTAAGGAACTTAAAACTTAACCCTTAAATCTTAAAACTTTATTCTTAACCCTTTATCCTTAACCCTATTTTTATGATTGACCTTCACACCCATATCCTCCCTGATCTTGATGATGGAGCAAAAGACTGGCAGGAGACCCTCGATATGTGCGCCATCGCCCTGAATGATGGCATTCACACCATCGTGGCTACCCCCCATGTGAAACGAGGAATGTACACCCCGACCAAAGAACTCATCTTATCCAAAGTCGCCGAACTCAACACCTTGCTCCCCGCTCCCAACCCCTCACCCTTAGCTGATAGCTCATCGCTGATAGCTATGAACCATGACCCACGAGCCATGAGCCATGAGCAAAGCGCAGCCCCCAACTCCCGGCCTTTGGCACTGAGCACAGAGCACGGAGCAGAGCGTAGTCCCATTCCCCCTGCCCCCTGCTCCCGGCCCCCTGTCCTAACCATCCTCCCCGGCGCTGACAACGCTTTTGAGCCTGACATCCTAAAACAAATCGAGGAAGGAACTGCTTTATGTCTTGCC
>DATEXU010000268.1:0-8155 GCA_035256645.1 Thermodesulfobacteriota bacterium
TGTGAAGTAGCGTCAACCGTGGGAGCCCAGAAAGCCTTGGATTTAGTCTATGCTGCCACATTAAAAGAAAAGCAACCTTAGCGTTAGTCCTCGGCGCTCTGCATCACCTAAAAACAAGCAACGGCGGGTAATGATTGGATAAATTTGTTAAGAATTGCGCTCTCTTTTTCCCTTGAGGTTTTCCCAAAAAATTTTAACCGCGGGCACCAGGATAAAGGCAATTAAAACATAGACCGCCATAATAAAGACCAGACCAACCATAAAGCCCAGAATAAACACAAAGGGGTTCCCTGCTTTAATTGCCATGCAAATACCACAGGCTATTCCAAAAGGTAACGCAAGCCAAAATGAAATTGCAGCAAAGCCTCTTCGAAAATCCATTGATTGTGTTCCTCTTAACCTTACTTTTTTATGAGCGTCTCCTGAATCCGCAATCCGATCGCCATCTCTTATACCTTATCAAGATATATCAGTGTTCAGGGCAAGATAGTTTTTTGGTATCAGTAAAATCATTCCTGCGCCTGTAGTTCGTTCGAGTTTATCCTGCCATTCTCAGTCCCTGTCCTCTCGTTAAGGAGCCTCAACTTTCCCAAACGCTTTTATCGCTCCCGCGATTTCCTTGCTCAACCCCGCAATAGCCCGGCTCTGGGCAGATACCAACGCTTCATACCCTTGCGCGCCTGTAGATTCGCTAAGGTCCGATTTTCTCGTGAGCAGCTCCTTCTTACCCCCATCGCCAAAAACACTCCAACGGGCACTCAACTCTGCGTTTTCCCCGAGCTCACCATCAAAACGAACAACAGTTACTATAACCTGGTAATCAAACGATGTCATTTTTCCCCAGGGAAAGACGATGACCCGATCCGTTCCCAAGGCTTTCGAGAGACACTCCGTCAGCACCCGGGAAAAGTTATCCCGGAGAGGTTCTGCCCACCGGTCGAACTCAGCCAGCTTAAGCTCGCTTGTCTTTGTAGTGGTTACGATTTGGGGACGGTCAAGGTATTTGGGGAGCATGACCGGACCCACACAAATCGCAAGGCTCTGCCCGGTGGTAGCAGCTTGCTTGTCCTTCTCCATGCCCGGCATGGATTGCAAGAGATAGAATCGCGACGGTTGTGTGTGGCCACATCCGATAAGGAGCACACCCCAAACAAAAAATATTATGAGTCCTATCGAAAAACTAAATCTTCTCTTCATATCATTTTCCTCCTGAATCATCTTTCCCGCGGATTAACGCTTCCGGGTGTTGGTCTAAATACTCAGCCGTCACTCGAAGGGAACGTGCTGCATCAGAAATCTGTTCGAGTGCTTCGCCCATTTGGTAACGCAATGAAGATGCATCTCCAGTCACACCTTCAACGGCGGCAAGTGTTTTTTGAGCTTGCTCAAGAGCCGCTTTGGCAGCCTTAAAGCTTTCCTGGATGTTTGCTGACATCGGATTTACCTGCTTATTTAAATTGTGAACCAAACTCTGTAATCCCTTTAGGGTCGCATTTAAAGAACGTACGTTCTCTTCCGTTTGAGGAGAATTTACCAGGCGATCAATCCCTGCCGCGATATCCGTGAGCCGCTTAACAAATTCGTCGATGGGAAGTTCGTCAAACTTGCTGATGAATTTGCTGAGTGTCAGCTGCAGCTTTTCCATATCTGACGGGATGGTAGGGAGTTCCGGAACGTTTGGTTCAGTGCCCAGCAAGGTAAGCGGAGCATCAGGATAAAAGTCAAACTCGATTTCCAGTAGGCCGGTCACCAAGCTTTGCAGTTGAAGCTGGGCGCGGAGACCTTTTTTAGCCACCAAATTTTGAAGAATTTTTTCCCGCTCAAAGCTTGAGATAATCTTATCCAAGGTTTTTTCTTCAGCGACCGGCGTAAGCCAACCGGGGGTAGTTTTTATATAGACTGCTATACTCAGAGCATAGTCACGGGGATCAATGCGAGCTTTAATATCCGTAACCTGCCCAACCTTCACCCCACGGAAGCTAACCGGCGCACCGACATTGAGCCCTTTCACCGACCCCCTAAAAAAAAGCACATACGTTTTACTCTCGGAAAAAAACTGACCGGTTCCGAAAAGTAAAATCCCGATCACCACCAGCGTCAGGGCGCCAACCACAAAAGCCCCGATTAAGGTCTTGCTCGCTTGTTTACTCATACTTAACCTCTTTAATGTTATTCATCGATAACTATGACGTCAAATCAAGGTCGAAAAGTCGCAAGGTCACAAAGTCACAAATGAGGGGGAAGGGTCGCAAAGTTGCAGGGTCAAAAGGTTATTTTTTTACTCTTCGACTCTGAGACTCTTAGACTTTTAGACTTTTAGACTTTTTGTTCCCCCCGGGTCAGAAACCTTCGAACAATTGGATTCTGGGACTCTTCAAGCAATTTCCTTGGATTCCCCCTGGCAATTATGGTCTTCGCCTCTGCATCGAGATAAATGGAATTATTGCCAATGGCAAAAATACTTGCCAGTTCGTGGGTAACCACGACAATGGTTGATCCGAGACTCTCCCGGATTTCCAGAACCAGATCATCCAAAAGCCGGGCGCTAATAGGATCAAGCCCCGCCGAAAGCTCATCAAAAAAGAGAATTTCCGGGTCCAGGGCCATGGCTCGCGCCAGGCCGGCACGTTTCCGCATGCCGCCGCTAATCTCGGAAGGATAAAAATCCTCAAACCCTTTAAGCCCTACCAGAGAAAGTTTGAGGGAAGCGATTTCCCGAATCGCCGCCTCGTTTAAATCGGTGTACTCCCGCAAAGGAAGAGCTATGTTTTCAGCCAGGGTCATCGAACTCCAGAGCGCACCGCTTTGGTAAAGGATACCAATCTGTCGCATGATTCGTTCCTGCTCTTCTTTATCGCTCTCCCAAAAACTTACCTCGCCATAAAAGACCTGGCCGCGAGCGGGTTCTTTTAATCCCACCAGGTGCCGCATCAGGGTGGTCTTACCGCATCCGCTCCCCCCCATAATAATAAAGATATCTCCCCGGTTCACAACAAAGTTCATGTCCCGCTGGAGCACAAAGTCACCGTAAGCCATAGTGAGATCTTTGACAATTATGTGGGGTACAGGTACAGGTTGATTCATAGATTTATTCAGAGTTCACTGATTGCCGTGTTATCTTAAGTCATAAGGACCCTTCGACCCTTTGACTTTTCGATTTTTAGATTCCAAGCACCTCACAGATCAGCGTAATAATCGCGGTTGCTATCACAATGCACACAATACCCGTTACCACAGCGGACGTTGTGGCTTGGCCAACAGCGGAAGCGCTCCGGCCACACTGCATGCCCCGAAGACAGCCAGACAAGGCAACCAGAACGCCAAAAACGCCACCGTGAAAAATTCCGATCCAAAGGTTTGTTAGGGTCACTGCGGACTGCGTCTCATTAATATACTCCATCAGATTCAAATTCAGCATACCCACCCCGACAATTAAGCCACCCAGCAATCCCATCAGGTCGGCATAAAGGCACAGGAGCGGCATCATGAGCATTAAAGCCAGCATACGCGGCAGCACCAGAAATTCCATCGGAGGAATACCTAAGGTTCGCAGCGCGTCAATCTCTTCGTTTACCTGCATGGTGCCTAATTCGCCGGCAAAAGCGGCCCCGGTTCGGCCCGCCATAATAACCCCCGTCATGACTGCCCCCAGCACCCGGACCATCCCGATACCCACCAGGTCAGCAACATAAATCTGGGCTCCAAACATGCGCAGCTGCACCGCACCCACAAAGGCAAGGATCAGACCAACGAGAAGGCTGATCAAAGAGACAATAGGAAGCGCCTGAACGCCGGTTTGCTGAAGGATTACCCAAAGATCCTGTCGCTGGAACCGGGCTTTTCCGGTAAACAACTTCAGGAATGCCATAAACGCTTCCCCAATAAAAGCCAAAACCTCCGGTAAAGACCGGCCCAGTTCAATGGTTGCCGTTCCTACCCGGCTCAAAAAAGGTTCCTGGGTGGTTTCCTTGCGCGCACCTGCCCGCTCTGGAACTGCGGAGGCAAGAGCTAATAATCGCTGTACCCCATGCGGGAGACCGGTCTTATCTACCATGAGGGTTCTCTGAGAGCACTGGTCGATCACCTTAATGAGAAACGCTAAGAGGCCGCTATCCCAGCCTGTAAGGTTTTGGGTATCAAAAGCAATACGCCGAATAGTTGATGATGCTTCCATTCCCTCTATCACCTTTTCTGCCGGAGGAAGGGCATTCCCCATTTTCCAACTTCCGGAAAAGCTTATGAGCAACGCATCGTGAGTCGGTTGACTCAGGTTTAATTCACCTCGGCCGGCGTTTTCGAAGTTTGCGTTCTTCATTGATTGTCCTGATTAATTTTTCAATGATTTCTGCTTGCTCATTATAAACATTACAACATTTTGAAACCATTATTTTTTCTATCCTCAGAAATAATCAATACTTCAAAATGCATAGCCTTTAAATTGGCAAGAGACTTTTGGTTGATTTTTTCCCTAATATTTTAATATACTACCTGCGGAAAAAGTGCAAATACAATTACCCAGAGGTTATGGTATCAAATTTTTATGGAAAAATTCAGCTGCTTTAATGTGCTTTTTGTAACAACTCTTTTTCTCTGTAAATGAGCACGGCACCCCTCTTGCGAAAAGCAAAGGATCTTCCGTCCCATTCATCTATACTTCCATGATTACCTTTTATCATTTTTTATTCATAATAGGATGGAAATAAGGTATTATATAAATAGGGCCATAATTGAGAAGACATATCGTCCAAAAAATCTCCCCAAACCCCCATTTTATAAAGGATGGGGAGGGAAGGTTCCCCCGTTGCGTCCATACTATTATGGACTGATTTATAAAATATTTTTATAGCATTCTAACCTTAAGTTGGTTTATTGTAACTTTCAACTAAGCAAATTACCTTAGACGATATCCATGGGTTCATTAACACAATGAAAGGATCACCCCTTTGAGGATCAAGAATGACTTATTCTGAATCCAATGGAGACATAGGGCGTTTTGATATTTCCAAATGGCTGCTCTGCCGGTTGTATCCCCCTTGTGTTGCTTACCAGTGTCCTGTTTTTTTACCTGTTCGAAGCACTCTATCCGTATATATCTTCCCGGACATAAAGACTTATCACGTTGCACTCAATATGCCCGATGCCCCTAACTGAACTGTTGGGGAAACCCAAGATAATCATAAAGGTTTTTTACAACCAATCACGAGCTGAGGAAAAAAGCTAAATGCCTTTAATCGAAGACTTTATATCCTTTTTTAAGCGGCTGCCCCCTATCAAGAAGTTTCTTCTTGCCGTCTCACCGTTTTTAATCTCTGCCTTAATCCACCTCATTTTCATTAGCTATGCCGGTCTGGTTCCCTGGAATTTCAGCAGGAACAAGGCAAAAGAGATGACGACACCAATTATTATGGATGTCAAAAAAGATGAGAACCTGGGTTTGCATCGGCAAGGAGATAACGAGTTCAAAAATGGGTCCCTGGATTCTGTTAAACCTAAGCCCAGAAGGCCCTATCTTGGTTTGGAGGTAAAGGTTCGTCCTATCACTCCGGAGGTCGGAGCACTGCCCGTGTCAAAAAATTTGGAGCAACCTGGTGATAAATTGGACATTATAGGACTCGAAGGGGAGGGAGGTCTCAGTGGAGCTCCTACCGACGGAGTAAGGGGTTTTAGTATTGGGTTGGGAAATTCCGGTGGGTCCTTTTCCCAAAAAATCCAGGCAATGCGGGAAGGCGGGCTTGATGTTGTTTTTGTAGTAGACTCAACCGCCAGTATGACCTCCGTCTTGCAGCAAGTTAAGCTTAAAATAAACAATCTTGCCTCTTCACTCAGAAGATTAGTTCCAAACTGCAGGATCGGCTTGGTGACTTACCGTGACCAGGGAGATCAATATGTAACCAAGATTCATTCTCTTACCTATGGAAATTTACTTTTATGGGATTTTCTGACCGCCATCAACGCAGAGGGGGGGACCGATCAAAGAGAGGCCGTGGAGGAAGGTCTGGGGGTAGCCGTGAAAGGCATGAAATGGAACCCCAACACAATGAAGTTTATCCTTCTTATTGGAGATGCCCCGCCCCACGAGCAGAATATAGCACAGGCTGTTTCCTTGGTGAGAAAATTCAGAAAGGAAATGGGTGGGACCTTATCAGCCATCGATACCCGAGTCCCACAAAAGATGACCAAACAGATGTGGGAAACCGTGATTCTTCCAGGTATGACAGATCCGGAATTAGATAGTTACAGCTATATGACCGATCCTCAGTCGGTTATGAAAGATTTTAAGACCTTTGCAGAAATAGGCGGAGGCGAGTCCGCCCGCATCATTGATGCGGAGAAAGTAGTCAAGAATATGCTGTTGCTTATTTTCGGGAACAAATGGGAAGCATACCTTAATGATGTCATGAAAAATTTGTAGGTAATAGGTCATTATATGCACACTCAATCGTTACTTATCAGGAGACTGATCGCCCTTTTCGTAACACTGCTGGTATACTATTGTTCTGATCCGGAGACTTTTGCATCCTCCTGGCCGGAATCCGTTAAGCAGCTTGATGTGGGAAAAATCAGCTCCATAGCCCAGATGAAAACCGCCATTGATTTACTGAGCATGAGTTCGAGTCAGGCCTTAAAGAATAACAGTTTCACCCCGGGTCTGCAGGAGCTTTTACTGACCAAATCAGGAGAGTGCATCAGCCGGCTGGCAGCGCTTCATGAAAAAATGCACCACGTATCCGATAAGGACAAGCAAGAAGAAAAGGATTCCTTCCTCGCCAACCGGGAGATCCTCAAAAAAATCTTTGACCTGAACACTGAAATCATCCGTGAGATCGAGGAAAAACGTCTGGACAAAATGAAAGATCCTTCGGCCTTTTTCAAAACTCCCGAATGGCAGCAGCCTCAGCATCTCATCTTTTTATCGAGTTACTGGGTTGGATGGAACGGATACTATGCCAGTCTCCTCTTTTCGGAAGATGACCCTTTGAGAAAGACGCTGCTCGATGAAGCGATTAAGGGTTTTTCATGGGCCTTTATTGACTTCCAGAAGGATGCCTTTATTGTAAAAAGTCTCTTTGGCCGCGGGCTGTGCTATAAACAGATCAAAGACTATCAAAATGCCCTGAATGATTTCAGGTCGGTTAGGAAAAAAACAAACAAAGACGATTCCTTATATTGGCGATGCCGCTTTGAGGAAGCCCTGGTTACCTATCAGGCCGGCAATTTGGAGCAGACCTCGCGGGACTTGGATGAAATGGAAAAGGAGATGACCAGATCCAAAATCCCCGATAACATAGTGGCAGGCGTCAAGGAACTGAAAGCCCAGGTCCTTTTCACCCTTTCGGGGAAACAGGCAGAACCAGGCCAAAGAGAAACGGAAAAACCAGATGAAACCTTTCAACAACGCACCTTCAGCGAACTCAAGCAGTTATCCGTGAAGAACAAGAGTGTTGTGGATGAGCTTTATCAATACGCCCAAAAGCACGCGGATCACCTCGATCAACTCTCTTATGCCGAACTTGGACCGATAGCGGCCATGGCCATGGGGGACCGGTATTTTGCTGAGAAAGACTATGATAAGGCCATACCTTATTATCTGCCGATCTCTGCCGATGCACAGTCCCCGTTTAAACACCGGCTGGATGTGTTATGGTTTCGTTTGGCCTACTGTTACTGCAAACAGAGGCAGTGGGGCAACGCCCTGCCTTATTTGGAAAATTTCCGCAATAAATTTCCAAAATCTTCCTTAATCCAACAGGCCCTTTCCTTGTATTATGCGGCAGCCTTTAACATTTACAATACCCATCCCACAACCGGTAATTATGAAAAGTATATTGATTCCATCCAGTCTTATTTAAACGGATGTCGAACCTGCCCTGACCGGGGAGAAGCCCACTTTCAGCTTGGCAAGTATTATCAAAAAAAAGGCCAAAATGACAAGGCCTTGAATGAATATCTTCTAGTCGGCAAAGGCGCTCCCAACTATCCTGCGGCTCGGTTCCTGGTTCTGCAATCTGATGTCGACACATTGGAATCATTGCGGAATAAGGGCCAGTACCGGTCAAAGGACGCCATTGCCCTCTATCATGAGGCCGTTCGATTGTTGGAGGAATGCCGCACCATTGATCTTGCACGGAAAGGGACGGCTATTCAAAATGAAATA
>DATEXU010000269.1:0-13537 GCA_035256645.1 Thermodesulfobacteriota bacterium
GTTAGAAATGCCCCGCTTGCCCCGTTAACTATTCGATATCTAACGGGGTAAAGAAGCACGGGGTAAATGCCCCGTGTGAAATCTTTCTAACGGGGTTTACGCGGATTCTTTTTCCCCTTATAGGCTTATGGATTCAAAAAATAGTTTACTCTTCGTCTACAACCCTTTCTGTCCTTGACACCAAATCATTTTTCTTTTATAATCAAACAATCACAAGATCACACGTTCACAAAAGGCGTTAAAACGTATGACCGGCAACAAAAAGATCGGCGAAATACTCATCGAGCTGGGATTCATAACCCAAGAGCAATTAAATGCCGCACTTAGCCAGCAAAAGGCAGGTGATCCCAAGAAAAAAGTCGGGGAGATCCTGGTAGAATTGGGTTTTTTAAATGAAATAGATCTGCTTAAGTGTCTGGCAGGACTTTTTAAGGTTAGGTATATTTCTTCAGACAAACTTTTAAAAATGACTATACCCCAATGGGTATTAGAACTCATCCCTTCTGATTTTGCGGTAAAGCACAATGTGTTTCCCTTCTTTTGTTATGATAAATCCAAAATAGTCTCTGTCGCGATTGCTGACCCAGAGAATAAACAACTGCCCAAGTTAATCAAAAATGTCTCCGGATATAATGAAATAGAACGATATATCGCGTTAGAATCTACCATTAAAGCGGGGATAGAAAAATTTTACAAGAATGATTCTTCTTCGCTGGATAATCTAAAGTCAGTAATCAAAAGCGAAAGCCCCCAGACAATCGCCAGTTTTGTTCCAAAAGAGGACTCTGCAGTGCTGCTCAATTCTGATTTTACCGAGTCAGATAAACCAGTCCTTAACCCGACCCAAGTTCTAAAGCGAAAGTCAAAAACAGTAATAATAGACGATCAAATTCTCACCCCGACTAAAAAGGAAGAAGAAAACCAAAAACGCCTTGCGGACCAGATATCCCCCTTGTCGGTTACGAGTGAAGACACCTTTATTGAGGTTCTTAATGTCGTGATAAATGTCTTGGAAATGTATAAAGGGGAAAATTATCGAGGCCATTCCGCGAGTGTCGCCAAGCTCGTAAAAGAAATTTCCCAGAACCTGGGACTCAAGGCAAAAGAAACGTATTACAACGTTCTGGCAGCGTATTTACATGATTGTTGTATGGTGGCGCCTGAGCATTTAACGCTTTTTAATTTCAATTCCGAACACAACCGTGAACTTTTAAAAAAATTCTCCCAATCCTCGGAGCGCCTTTATGATGGCGCGCGCCTGCCCCCGGAAGTTCACAAAATTCTTCTTCACACCCTTGAACGATACGATGGTGAAGGGTATCCGGACGGCCTTAAAGGAGACGATATCCCGCTCGGTTCCCGGATCATTGCAACCGTCGATGCCCTTATCCACCTCCTTAATTTTGAGGGATATGAAAATTTCAAAAGTTCCTTTGACATTATCCTTTCTTTAAAAGAGAAATACTTTGATCCGGAAATCGTCGCCCTATTGGAGGAGATTATCTTAGACCTCTTTATTGATGAATCGTCGCCCCAGGCAATTATCATTGATACTAACCCTGAAGAACTCGAACACCTGTCCGTTTTGTTAAAAAGAAATGGTATTTTCCCCTATCCGTTAAAAGACACGGAAAAAGTTATCGCTATCCTCGATAGTAGTCCCGTGTGCCTTATTATCTCAGAGGTGAATACAAAACCTCTCGATGGATTCTCCATTTGCGATCTGGTAAAAACCAACGATAAATATCGAAACATCAATTTCGTTTTTTTATCGGACAAACACGACTCCGCTGCCGTAAGCAAGGGTTTTGATGCCGGCGCTGATGATTTCATTACCAAACCCTATAACCCAAGCATCCTCGTTGCAAAGATTCAGAATTTTATTAAACACTCTCTCCAAAAAACTGAAGAAAAAGCCAAGACCGCTTCGACCAAAAAGGGTATTACCGGTAACTTAGCGGAAATCCATGTTACCGACCTTATTCAAATGCTCTCTGCGGGAGGGAAGACGGGAGCCCTTAAACTTTTTAAGGAAGAGGAAAATGGGGAAGTATTCTTTAACCAGGGCCAGGTTATCAATGCCCGGTACAGGGAAGTCGAAGGAGTGGAGGCCTTTAATATTTTATTGCGCTGGGAGCATGGTCTTTTCATCCTTGACCCTGATGCTCAACTGTTGGACCAGAAAATTTTTGACAGCACCGAGATGTTGCTTATCGAAGCGTGCCGGGTCTGGGACGAAGAAAAGCAGGGAGCGCTCTAACTCTATAGTTTAGCATCCTTATGGTTTCTTCTCACATGAAAACTTTTTTTTGGTAATTCCGACCTTTTCTTGTTTTTCTTGAGCAACCTTCTTGTAAATTTTGGCATAATATAAATTGAGCGATTTTCATTACAAAACCAGTAGGACAGGCGTCTCGCCTGTCCTGAAGGGTGAAATGACCGGACAGCCGGGACGGCTGTCCTACCGTAGTTTGGGCGCCTTAGCAAACAAGAATCGCTCAATTTATAAATAAGCTTCAAATTTTCTAACTTTTTTACTGAAGAGAAAAATCCATTCGTGGGAAAAGAACCACTTAAAAGACTTGACCTTTCCATTTCCGGCATGCACTGTGCCAGCTGCGTGGCCAGGATCGAAAAAACACTCGCCCAAGCGGACGGAGTAAAAGAAGCACGAGTAAATCTCGCCACTGAAAACGCTTCCATCCTTTATGACCCTGCTAAAACTGTTCCGCTCCATTTTACAAAAGTTATCCAAGACCTGGGCTTTGGGGTAAAGAAGGAAAAGATCGTACTGCCGATTCAGGGAATGTCCTGCGCATCCTGTGTAAACAGAATTGAGACTACTCTGAACCAAATTCCGGGGGTTATCCAGGCAAATGTCAATCTTTCTTTACAAAATGCGACCGTGGACATTACTCCGGGAAAAGTAACGGTCAGGGATTTAGCCCGGGAAGTTGAAGCTCTCGGTTATAAGGTTCCGCACATCGAAGAAGGTCCTGGCATTGACAAAGAAAAGCTTGCCCGGGAAGAAGAAGTAAAAACCCTCAAACAAAAATTCTTGGCCGGACTCATCCTTATTATTCCCATCTTTGTCTTAATGTACTGGGACCACCTCGGCCTTTCCACATTGTGGGTTCTGGGCAAGAAGACCAATTTTATCCTTCAGTTGCTTTTTCAAACCCCAGTCCAATTCTGGATCGGATGGCAGTTTTATAAGGGTGCCTGGGCTACCGCCAAGCACAGAACGACTGACATGAACACCTTGATTGCCGTCGGGACCAGTGCCGCTTATGGGTACAGTGTCCTTGCCACCTTCTTTCCCAACCTCTTTGTTGTCAAAGGCCTTGCCCCTGAGGTTTATTTTGACACTGCGGGAGCCATTATTGTCATCATTCTCCTGGGACGTCTTTTGGAAGCGCGGGCTAAAGGCAGGACTTCAGAAGCGATCAAAAAGCTGCTTGGGCTTCAACCAAAGACCGCAATCATTATCCGGGATGAGCAGGAATTAGAAATTCCTATTGAGGACGTCCAATTTGGTGATATTGTTATCGTGCGCCCGGGGGGAAAGGTTCCTGTGGATGGTACGGTTGTGGGAGGCAATTCCTCGGTGGATGAATCCATGGTAACCGGAGAAGCGATTCCCGTGGAAAAAAAAATCGGTGATGAGGTTATCGGCGCTACCATCAACAAAACCGGGACCTTTAAATTTAAAGCTACTAAGGTAGGAAAAGAAACCATGCTTGCTCAGATTGTTAAACTGGTTGAAGAAGCCCAGGGATCAAAACCGCCCATCGCTCGCCTCGCTGACCGGATTGCGAGTTACTTTGTTCCCGCGGTTATGGGAATTGCGCTTCTTACCTTTATTGTCTGGTATCTCTTGGGACCAGAACCAGCCTTGACCTATTCGTTACTCAATTTCGTAGCCGTAATGATCATTGCCTGCCCTTGTGCGCTCGGATTAGCTACGCCTACCTCCATCATGGTAGGAACCGGCAAAGGCGCGGAGATGGGTGTCCTCATTCGCACGGGGGACGCGTTGGAAACAGCCCACAAACTAACTACCATTGTCCTCGACAAAACAGGAACGATCACGAAAGGTGCGCCTTCGGTAACTGACATCATTCCTGCTGAAGGATTTGACCAAAACGAGATCCTTGGTTTAGCCGCGTCCGCGGAAAAGTTCTCAGAACATTCCCTCGGTGAGGCGATCCTCAACAAAGCAAAAGAGCTCAAACTGGCAATAGCTGATTCTGCCCATTTCCAGGCTTTTCCGGGTCAAGGAATTGAAGCAGAGATAGGAGGTAAAGAGGTCTTCCTCGGGAATGCTAAATTTATGAAGACAAAAGGTGTTGGATTCAATAGCATGCAAGCAAAATCCGAGCTTCTCTCCGGCGAAGGAAAAACTTCGATGTTTATCGCGGTAAATGGAAAAATTGCCGGCATCATCGCCGTTGCCGATACCTTGAAACCCGAATCCAAAGAAGCCATCGCCGCTTTCCGCGATCTGGGCCTTGAGATAATTATGATAACCGGAGATGGCCGAAGGACAACGGAAGCAATTGCTCATGAAGTCAAAATAAAACGGGTTTTGGCAGAGGTACTACCACAAGACAAGGCCGCTGAAGTGAAAAAGCTCCAGGCGGAGGGAAAAATAGTAGCGATGGTAGGTGATGGAATAAATGATGCTCCTGCCTTAGCGCAGGCGGATATCGGCATTGCCCTTGGCACGGGAACTGATGTGGCCATCGAGTCCGCTGACATTACTCTGATAAGCGGTGATTTGCGAGGAGTGGTAACTGCTATTACGTTAAGCAAAGCGACCATCCGGAATATTAAACAAAACCTCTTTTGGGCATTTGCGTATAACACTATCCTGATCCCGGTTGCCGCCGGTGCGCTTTTTCCCTTTTTCAAAATACTCCTCAGCCCAATTTTTGCGGCAGCAGCTATGGGGCTTTCTTCAGTTACCGTGGTAAGTAATGCGCTAAGATTAAGAAGATTTCGGCCCCCTCTAAAAACTATTTAAAAAGGAGGCGCTCTGATGAGTTACTATTTCACCAAAGAATTAAACACTCCTTTTGATTCCGCCATAGCCAAGGTTACTGAAGAACTCAAAAAAGAGGGGTTTGGTATCCTTACGGATATTGATGTGAAAGCTACCTTAAAGAAAAAACTGGATGTGGACTTCCGCCCCTACCGGATTTTGGGCGCCTGTAATCCGCCCTTTGCGTTTCAGGCATTACAAACTGAGGATAAAATCGGCACTATGCTCCCCTGCAACGTGGTGGTTCAGGAAAAGGCACCAGGAAAGGTTGAGGTAACGGCCATTGACCCTGTTGCTTCTATGGCCGCGGTAAATAATCCCAATTTGAGAACTATTGGGGAACAGGTCCGGGCAAAGTTAAAGAAAGTTATTGATAATTTGTGACATCCGAGACGCACAAGGGAAATCTGGAAGTTCTAAGCAATTCCGAAAAGGAGACAATTTTGCAGGTGGTAATTTCCACCTAAGAAATGAGTCTTTGTAATCTTTCTCCTACCCAATAAGAAAAACCTTTCCTTTCGGCTCAGGAGTAAAATGAACTACCCGCCACAAGAGACTGTGTCGCAATTCATTTTTGTGTCATTTCGAAGCGAAGCGAGAAATCTTGGTTTCAATAAATTCAGAACGTTAAGATTCCTCACAGTCGTTCGGAATGACATTTTTTCTAATTACGACACAGTCTCTCCGCCGGAATGACGAACTCGCCGCAAGCGGCGGGGAATACAACCCGCAGAGATTCAAAAAAAACCTCAAAATACATCCTTGTCATTACAAAAATACATACAAAACCCTATTAATTAAATTTCCCTATTAATATTAAGATTTGTTAATGAAATTTCCAAGAATCAACGTAGACGCGGAGATTAAGGTATGAAAATTTTCATGACCATAGTGATTGTTATATTTTTATTGGCAGTTGGGGTAGCTGCCTTTACATGGTCGGGGATCTATAATGTGGCGGCCACCGACCCACACTGGCCGGTCACAGTCTGGTTTCTGAATGAGGTGCAGGAGCGTTCCGTTCATGTTCACAGCAAGGGGATTAGTCCCCCGCCATTGAAAGACCAAAAGCCTGTTGAGATTGGGTTCAGTCACTATCATACAATGTGTCGGTTATGTCATGGTGCCCCTGGTATTTTCCCGGAAGAATTTGCCAAAGGGCTCAATCCAAAGCCCCCTGATCTCACTTCAGAAGATGTGCGGGAGTTAAGCAGGGCCGAACTTTACTGGGTTGTCAAAAACGGCATAAAAATGACGGGCATGCCCGCTTTTGGCATCACGCATACCGAAGATGAGCTGTGGGCGATGGTGACATTAGTAAACCGCTTACCGGATTTAACGCCTGAAGAATATAAGGCGATGATGATGAATGCACGTGGAGAGGGAGCAGCTTCCCACCATGGGGGACATCACCATGAGGGACACGAATAGTTATAATTCCGGTTAAACATTAATCAGAAATAGATCTTAAAATACATTCCTGCCATCACAAAAATACATATAAAACCCTATTAACCAAATTTCCCTCGTTATCGTATTATTAACAATAAAATTTTCGATGTATTTATTAATTAACCAAAGGAGGTAAAAAAATGAAACTGATATTTAAAATTTGTTTAGTTATTTTATTAACAATGGGGATTTTTTCTTTGGCAATAGCGCAAGATAAGACTGAAATGAAGGGCGGCAAAGGCATGATGGGAAAACAAGGGATGATGACCGAGCACGGGAAGATGATGGGTGATAAGTGCTGGATGATGAGCCATATGATGATGGACAAATCTCTTGTTGCCACAGAAGATGGCGGCGTTATCGTGATGGTAGGCAATAAACTTCAAAAGTACGACAAAGATTTAGTATTACAAAAAGAGGTAGAAATAAAAATTGACCTGGAGGGGATGCAGAAAACGATGATGGAGATGATGGGAAAATGTCCTCTGCATAAAAAGATGATGCAAGAAGAAGGCATGATGGGAGAAACCAAGAAATAGTCAGCAAAACGACTATTGCAATGTGGGAGAAAATAATAAAAAAGGTCAGGGGGGGCAAGCTCCCCCCCTGATTTTTCCATAGGAAAAAGGTCCGAGTATAAAGAACCTAAATTGAGCGATTTTCATTACAAAACCAGTAGGACAGGCGTCTCGCCTGTCCTGAAGGGTGAAATGACCGGACAGCCGAGACGCCTGTCCTACCGTGGTTTGGGCGCCTTAGCAAACAAAAATCGCTCAATTTAGGAAGAAGATTATTGCTCATTGGTAGCACTCAAGACGCACCGGAATCCTACTTCTTCAAATGCTTCCCAGGGATGTCGAGGAATACCTTGAATTAATTTTTTCTTTTTTGTCAAATCCATCCTCAATCCGCCCAAGATGACATAGTGCGTTCCTGCCCTCTCCGGTAAGGGTGACTTTTGAAATCCCATCCCCCATTCGCTTACATTTTCATCTATGCCCCTAATCCCATAAGAATTAGGTTTAGAGTCGAGCACTGAAGCGGGAAATTGCTGAAGGCTCGGCGCGGTAGTTGAAGGTGGGGAGACCTGCTTATCTATCGTGTCCCCCATCATGTGGGAGTGCATTTCATCCATGTTCATCATTGTTCCTGAGGCCTCCGATGCATTCACCGCTGGTGGGTCTGACTGTTTGATCTTGCCTTTGTTCACAGAGAACCACTCTAACTCGCTGGGCAAGCGTCTTCCGTAAAAACGGGCATACTCTTCAGCTCCGTATGCGGTAATCCGCACTACCGGATAATAATCATACGTTGGGTCAGTAACAAAAAATTTCCCGTTATGGAACATAATGGGATCGTATCCCTCCGTAACTTCCTCCAAAAAGAGCCAGATATCACCATTCCCCTTTACCACACCATCCTCTACCCGGATGGTAGAAAGGATGTGATTTAAAAAATCCACATACTGGCGATTGGTGACCTTTGTCTCATCCATGTAAAAAGCGGCAACCTCAAATGTTCCCGCTTGTGGCCCGAAACTCTTTGGAAGGGTTACCTTCCCCTGAGGGACCAGATGAAGAATTGCTTCGTCTTTTCCTTTAAGGGTAAGGGGAAAAGGAGCATTGAGGCGAGGGGAGATAATTTTTTCTTTTGGAGGGACTGAACCTTGAGTAACAGCGGGAAGCAAAGACGGCACCGCTATAGAAGGCTGAGATGATTTTGTCCGGTGATAAAAAATGTGAAAACCTATGGATGCAATCACCAGAAGCACAACTATTGCTATCGTAAGACGGGCTTTCCTGGTCCGAGAAAGCGAAAGTCCTTCGGTTTTTTCCAAAACATCCAAGAGGCTTTTTCTTAAAACATTGACCGAAGGAATCCGTTTTTTTTTGTCCTCTGCTGTGGCCTGTTGAATGATACGGTCCAATTGTTTCAGAAAAGGGGTATCCGGATTCTGGAGGTGGGCGGTTTTGAGGGGAAAAGCGGTATCCTTGCCCATTTTTCCGATGACAGCTTCATAAAGAATTTTTCCCAATGAATAGATGTCACCTCGGGAATCAGTTCCCCCCATATCCATTATCTGTTCCGGGGACATGTACGGTATGGTTCCTTCCATGTGATGACTTCGGGTAACCCCTTGCCAGCGGGGACCACCGGCCAGACCAAAATCTGCAATTTTAGGGGTAAATTCATCTAAAAGTATATTCTCCGGCTTTAAGTCTCTATGGATGATTCCGAGTTTATGGATTATCTCCACTCCATCCAAAACCGGCAAAAATAACTCTCTTATCCACTTCCGGATGTCTTTCTCATTGCCCCGTAACCCTTCTGAAGGGATAGTGGACCGAAGGGTCGGTCCGGGAATGTACTCCATCACGAGATAGTCAATGGGCAACTCCTCGCCACCTCTTTGCACAACCGCTCGATCCTGATCGTAAACCTGAAGTATATTGGGATGACGCACTTGTGCCATCGTGAGAACTTCGCGTCGAAAACGCTCCATTGTAGCTTGAATCTCTTCTTGATCACCATCAAATGAGGAAAGTAAATTTTCGGAGATGATTTTAACAGCCACTTCCCGCTCCAGGTTGATCTGTCGAGCTCGATAGACTTCTCCCTTACCACCGGTATGGATATGGTCGATTATTTTCCACTTCCCATTAAGAATAATCCCCTTTTCCAAAAGAGGTTCCTTTTTATCAGTATTCACGCGAAGTTTCCCTCATTGCGATTTCTTTTTAAAACTTCACCCCAAGCTGCGAATAATTTCCGATAGTTGCTGCGCTCAACCCATCTACTTTTTCAACTCTACGATGTCATTTACTTTGGCCTCGCCTGATATTATCTTAGCGTTGGCCATATGTTCGTCAACTATTTCCAGAATTTTTACCTTGCCTACTTCTTCCCTTTTGAACATGGGCTGCTGTCCTTTCGGGCCGGTATTTCCCGTTTTTACAAACCTTACAACCATAAGCTCCTGTCCTGCTTTTGCCCCATCACTGGTGCCTACGCAGAGATATATTTTGCCATCGGTAGCTTCAAGAACCGTTCCTCTCATTATGTATTTATGGTAAACAGAACCAGCATAACTTGTTGAAACAACCAATAGAACCAAAACTAACGCAGAAATAATAGATTTGATTTTCATTTATAACTCCTTATAACATTAGGTGTTTATTTGTACATAAGGCAATCATTCTTTCAAACACTATTGGTGTCAAATCATTAATCAACCGTTTTCCCGCGAAACGCCCTTCCCCTCCATATCAAATATATGGCAGGGTAAATGATCAGCTCCAGAATGGTGGAGGTGACCACGCCGCCGACCATAGGGGCGGCGATCCGCTTCATTACATCCGCGCCCGTGCCGTGACTGAACATAATCGGGATAAGGCCGGCCAGGATAACACTTACCGTCATAATTTTTGGTCTTATCCTTTTTACCGCTCCGTGCATGATCGCATCCTTAAGGTCACTTATAGTATTTAGTTTTCCGTCCTTCTTCCACTGTTCATAAGCCAGATCCAGATAGAGAAGCATAACCACCCCGGTTTCCGCATCCAGTCCGGCAAGGGCGATGATTCCCACCCACACCGCAATGCTCATATTGTAGTTGAGAAAGTAAAGAAACCAGAATGACCCAACCAGAGAAAAAGGGACTGCCAGCAGAACGATCAAGGTCTTGGTAACCGACTGGGTATTAAAATAGAGGAGGACAAATATGATAAGCAAGGTCAGGGGAATAACCAGTTTTAGCCTTTCATGGGTTTTCACCAGATATTCATATTCACCGCTCCACTGCAGGCGGTAGCCGTCGGGAATCTTCAAAGAGGCAACACTCTTTTTGGCCTCGTTCACGTACCCCCCTACATCCCGGCCGGAAAAGTCCACATAAACATAGGCGGTAAGAAGCCCTTCTTCACTTTTGATGACCGTCGGGCCATTTACTGCTTTTATCTCTGCCAGTTCACCGAGCGGCACCTGAACAAGAGCTGAGGAAAAAGATGACATTCCTGCGCCTGAAGGAGCATTTCCCCTCATAACCGGAATCCGCACTCGTTGCAGTTTTTCCAGGGTATCTCTTAATTCCCTCGAATAGCGGATGTTCACCGGGTAGCGCTGTCTTCCCTCCACTGTGGTGGTAATCGTCATTCCGCCGATCGCCGATTGAATCACGTCCTGAACATCTTCAACCGTTAAACCATAACGCGCAACCGCATCCCGCCTGATAGCAAAGTCTAAGAAATACCCCGTGGTTATCCTTTCCGCATATACGCTTCGTGTACCCGGAATGCTCCTCAGGTGATGTTCAATAGCCAGCCCGATTTTTTCAATTTCCTCAAGATTTGGGCCAAGAATTTTTATCCCCACTGGTGTCCTGATCCCGGTTGCCAGCATATCGATCCGGGCTTTTATCGGCATGGTAAACGAATTCGCCACTCCAGGTATGGTGAGCGCATCATTCATCTCGTTTTTAAGCTTCTCCACTGTCATCCCCGTCCGCCACTCAGATTCGGGCTTGAGATTTATTACCGTTTCAAACATCTCGAGGGGAGCAGGGTCAGTGGCAGTCTCAGCGCGGCCGGCTTTTCCAAAAACCTGGACCACCTCCGGAAATTTCATCAATATCTTATCCTGAAGCTGGAGTAATTTTGCTACTACGGATATGGATGGTGCAGGCGCGGTCACCGGCATAAAAAAAAGCGTCCCCTCATAAAGGGAAGGCATAAATTCTGATCCGAGTTTTATAAAGGGGTAGACGGTAGCAGCTAAAACTATGATGGCCAGAATAATAACCGTCTTTTTAAACCGAAGCGCAAAGGAGGCGATTGGCTCATAGAGTCTGTGGAGGATGATACTTATGGGATTTTTCTCCTCAGGCTTTATTTTCCCGCGAATTAACAGGGTCATTAAGACCGGGGTTAATGTTACTGCCAGGAAGGAAGAAAAGAGCATGGCAAAGGTCTTGGTGTAAGCTAAGGGTTTAAAAAGCCTCCCTGCCTGAGCCTGAAGGGTAAAAACCGGAAGAAACCCGACCGAAATAACCAAAAGGGAAAAGAAAAGCGATGGTCCCACTTCTTTTGCTGCCTCAATGATTACTTCCGTTCTGCTGCCCTGCTTTCCTTTTAATTCCCATTCTTCAAGTTTTTTATGGGCGTTTTCCACCATAATGATCGCGGCATCCACCATCGCTCCGATTGCTATGGCAATACCGCTTAAACTCATGATGTTGGAAGTGACCCTGAGATAATACATGCTGATAAAAGAAAGGATAATCGCAATCGGGAGGGTAAGGATGATGACCAGGGCGCTGCGCAAATGAAATAAAAAAACAATGCAAACCGCGCTCACCGCCAGGGAAAGTTTGATGAGTTCTTCTTTGAGGGTAGCAATGGAGCGAAGGATCAGATCAGACCGGTCATAGGTGATGACAATCTTTACTCCCTTGGGAAGGCTCGGTTCAATGTCTTTTTTAACCTTTTCTTTGACCCGTTCGATAACACTGAGCACATTCTCACCAAACCTCACCACCACAATACCGCCGGCCACCTCGCCCTTGCCATCAAGATCGGCAAGTCCCCTGCGGATTTCAGGCCCAAGCTGTACCTGTGCAATATCTTTTAAATAGATCGGTGTCCCGGTGCCATTGGTGCCCACGGCGACGCTTTCGAGGTCTTGGAGGTTTTTGATATATCCCCTGCCCCGCACCATGTATTCAAAGCCGGAAAGTTCGATAACCCTTCCTTCCACATCCAGGTTGCTGCGTCTTACTGCCTCCATCACCTTGGTAATTGGAAGGTTATAGGCTAAGAGGCGATTAGGGTCAATAGTAACCTGGTACTGTTTGACAAAACCACCAATACTGGCAACCTGGGAAACTCCCGGAACGCTTTCGATGGCAAGCTTCAGATTCCAATCCTGAAGCGAGCGAAGTTCAGAGAGGTTATGCCCTCCGGTTTCATCAACTAATGCGTAAGAAAATCCCCACCCAACACTCGTTGCATCCGGCCCGAGGATAGGATTCACCGCCGTAGGGAGTTTGTTCTTTACTGCCTGGAGGTATTCCAGAATCCGGCTTCGTGCCCAGTAAATATCAGTCCCTTCTTGGAAAATGATATAGATGAAAGAGCTTCCCAGAAAGGAGAATCCACGCACTGCCTGCACCTTGGGAGCGGCCAGGAGGGTTGAAGATATCGGGTAGGTAATCTGGTCTTCCACCAAGTCCGGGCTTCTTCCCGGCCATTCGGTGTAAACAATAACCTGGGTATCGCTTAAGTCCGGTAGGGCATCAAGGGGAGTATGTTTTAACGCCCAGTATCCCCAGGCAAGGGAAAAAAAGGTAAACAAAAAAATGACAAATTTGTTGCGGGCGCTGTATTCGATAATTTTAGCGATCATATCGGTCTACCAAAAAGTCAGCAGTCAGGAGTCAGAAGCCAGGAGACAGGATTCAGAATGTTTTTAAAATTTCTTCTGGCTTCTGAATTCTGTCTTCTGTCTCCTGTTTAATGTTGAGGGAGGGGTACTACCCCCTTGAGTTTTGCCTCCGAGTCGATAAGGAAATTGGCTGCCGAAGCAACCCTTTCCCCTGCTTTAAGTCCCCTGATTACTTCTACCAACCCATCCCCTCTAAGCCCAAGGGCAACTTCCCGTGGTTCAAAATTTCCGCCTCCTTTATCAACGTAAACCACGTGCCTTTCTCCGGTATCAATAACCGCTTCTGCCGGGATCGCCAGTTTTGTCCCAAGGTCAATCTTCACTTGCACATCAGTATACATGTTTGGTTTCAGCTCTCCACCTGGGTTCGGGATGGTGAATCGAACCTTTGTGGTCCGGGTTTCTTCCGACAAGGTGGGATAAATGAGATCAATCGTTGAGAAAAATTCTTTTCCGGGAAAATAGCTGAGATTAATTTTTGCGGTATCACCCATCTTAATTAAGGATAGTTCATACTCATAAATATCGGCAATAACCAAAACAAAGGATAAATCAGCAACATCAAAAAGTTTCTCTCCTGGCATGACCCGCATTCCTTGAAGG
>DATEXU010000270.1:0-35624 GCA_035256645.1 Thermodesulfobacteriota bacterium
GTTATCAACGCTCCCTTCATTAATGATGATTTCACCTTGAGCAAATTTTTTTAACGTACATACATTAATAAATTCCTCAATTTGATCTTCCTCGAATCGATTAAACACATTAAGATTTTTAATTTTATCAATCAGTTCAAAATTTTGCTTGTCGGTTATCACCATCCTCACCTCCTTCCTGATAACATAATAATTTATAAAGTAATATTTAAATTTTCATTTCTTTTAATCGCCTCAAGAAGCCCAACTGTACCTGCCAGCATCGTATCACCTAAAGGGCCACCTTCACAATATTCAAGGGTTACGCCCTGCATTATTTCCCGACGTCGCGGTCCGGTTACCACGATTTTTTCAATTTGATTAAATCCAGGACAAGACCGGATATATGCTCCATGACCTCCTTCGGAAACCACTTGGTGGTGTTCAAGAGTTCCGTTCCCTAAATTAACAAGAAGTTCTTCAATACGTTGAGACGTTAAATGATTAGTATGATACTCAAAAAAACCCCCCAATATACTGTTAGTAAGACAGGCGCCAAGGGTATGAGAATTGCCGATATCCACAACCAAACAATGAGAACACCCCTGAAGGTTGCGATCTAAAGAAGCTCCGAGCACTGCCGCCATTCCAGTGTCCATCATAAAAGCCTTTTGGTGAGGTATTTCAGAAAGAAGCGCTCCGGTTGCTTTCATTCGCGTGAAGTAAGGAGGAATTTTTTCAACCCCAAAAAGAAACGCTTCCGGAAAAGGGTTTTTTTCAATGATCGCTTTCATTATTTGATGCCGGAAGTCAATGCTGCTTACTCCACTGGGTGCAACGCCATGGTCCTGCACCGCAGCCGCTATATAGCTAAACTCCCACGCTACTCCAAGCTCGTTTAAAAGAACACGAATACCCGGGGTAGATATATCTCTAAGAATTAGGTGGGTAATATTATCTCCTAATAATTTTTCTTTTTCCACGTCAGAAATTATGGTGATTCCTTTATCGCGAACTTTTTCCAGGTTATCATTAATTGTTTTTGCCGCTGCTGGGGTCATAAAAACATTATGTGTCTCGGCATGCTGAATAACCGCATTGGAGACCGCGCCACCTCCCATAATTGTCCCTGAAAGAAGCAGGTCCCCTTGCGTACCGAGGATAGTCTCCGCAATTTTTTTGATCGGTGAAACAGCAACTGCTTTGTAGTGTTCTTGAGTATCCGGGTAGAAAACGAGAATGTCCGTGGTCCCGGCGCCGATATCAATGGAAAGAATGGGATGCATGTTTTTTATGTTTGGGGGATAAGGTTATAGGGGCTTGCCAGATTATTTAAAAGCTCTTCTACCCCATAGCTTATCCTGAAAGCTGGGTAAAAGTAAATTTTTAAATGAAAAAAACCCTTAGACTTTCCTAAAGGCCATATTTTTTAAGTAGGAGAAGAGTTTTACCCTTCTTTCTCTAAAATGTTTTGGTTTATTTTCTCAAAGTTATCACTCCGATATTGTTTTATTCACCCCGTTAGAAAAGCCCTGCTTGCCCTGTTAGATATCAAATATCTAACAGGGTGAAGAAGCATGGGGTAAAATTAAAGATTCTTACGCTTTTTCACACGGGGTAAATGCCCCGTGTGAACGCCTTCTAACGGGGTTCACTTTTTCTCTTTACCCGGCCACCTTTGTCAAATGAATAATCACCTTTTCTTTTTATTGACATTATTTTAATTATTTCTTAGGATAGCGTTTTCTTTTTAAATTTTTGTCTTCAGGAGGAAAGGAATAATGAACGCGTATGAAACCAAAGATATTCGGAATATTGCGATTATTGCCCACTCAGGAGCGGGGAAGACATCTATGGGAGAGGCATTCCTTTTTAATGGCAAGGTAACGGATCGTCTCTGTCGAGTTGATGATGGGAATTCAGTCTTAGACTTTGAACCTGAAGAAATCAAACGAAAAACTACGATAACATCATCATTCCATTATTTAAAATGGAAGAAGAAAATCATCAATATTATTGATACCCCAGGGGATACCAATTTCATTACCGAAACTTTTTCTTCTTTGAGTATTGCTGACAGTGCGGTGCTTTTGATTGATGCGGTTGCCGGGGTAGAGGTGCAAACGGATAGGGTTTGGCAGGTTGCCCAAGAAAACAATATTCCCACGACAATATTTATAAATAAAATGGATCGAGAACGAGCAGATTTTTTCTCTGCTCTCAAAAGCATTGAGGATAATTTAAAGGCAAAACTCGTTATCCTTCAAATCCCCATTGGTAAGGAAAATAATTTTAAAGGGGTGGTGGATCTTATAGCCCAAAAAGCCCTTTTGTTTTCTAAGGAAGGAAGCGGCGAAATTATTAAAGCAGACCTACCCGAAGAATTAAAAGATGAAGCCATTTTCTACCGGGAAAAACTAATTGAAGCTGTGGCCGAATCCAATGATACGCTTTTGGAAAAATACCTTGATTCAGGAGAACTCTCTGATGAGGAAGTGAGTAATGGTTTGAGAAACGGAATTCTAAAAAATGCTTTCTCTCCGGTTATGTGCGGTGCGGCACTGCTCAACATGGGAATTCAGCCGGTATTAGATTTAATTGCCGATAATTTTCCCTCCCCTCAGGACCGCTCTTCGCGAAAAGCAAAAAATGTGAAAACGGGAGCTGAAGAGGTTTTACAAATAAGCTCGGGGGGACATTTTTATGGATTTGTTTTTAAAACCGTGTCTGACCCCTACACCGGTAAGTTAACGGTGTTAAAAGTATATTCAGGGGCCTTAAATTCTGACTCAACCATTTTTAATATTACCCGAAACGTCAAAGAAAAGATCGGACAGGTTTTAAAGCTCGAAGGTAAATCACAAAAACCGATCAATCCCGCAGTGGCAGGTGATATTGTCGCGCTCGCTAAATTAAAGGAGACGACAACCAATGACACGCTGACCGATGGCAAAAGCGACATCATTTTTGAGGGACTTACGTATCCAACCCCTGCTATTTTTTATGCCATCAATCCAAAATCACGCGGTGATGAAGATAAGCTGAGCGGAGCCCTGGCACGTCTCCGGGAAGAGGATCCAACCGTTCAATTTAGTCGGGATGAGCAAACCAAGGAATTTCTCATATCAGGGATGGGACAGATTCATGTGGAAGTCATGGTTGAAAAGCTCAAACGAAAATTTGGAGTAGAAGTTGAACTTAAAACACCAACGGTTCCTTACAAGGAGACCATTAAGGGGAAAACCCGCGTTCAAGGCAAATACAAACGTCAATCCGGAGGCCGAGGCCAGTACGGCGATGCGTGGATTGAGCTTGAACCGCAACCACGAGGTAAGGGTTTTGAATTTGTGGACAAGATCGTTGGTGGGGTTATTCCCAGAAACTATATTCCTTCAGTTGAAAAAGGAATCCTAGAAACCATGCCCCACGGGATTCTAGCCGGTTATCCCGTTGTTGACATTAAGGTAACGTTGGTAGACGGATCGTATCACGACGTTGATTCCTCGGATATGGCTTTTAAAATCGCTGCCTCAATGGGTTTTAAAAAGGGTTTCGTTGAAGCTAACCCTATCATGCTGGAGCCAATCATGGAAATGGCAATTACTGTTCCCGAGGAATGTCAGGGCGATATTATTGGAGATCTCAACAGCCGTCGTGGCCGGGTGTTAGGTATGGATCCTAAAAATAAAAATCAGGTTATCCGTGTGCATGTTCCCATGGCGGAGATACTGGATTATGACCATACCCTCAAATCCATAACCCGCGGCAGAGGATCATTTACCATGATCCTTGACCACTATGATGAACTCCCCTCATATTTAGCTGATAAAATTATTGCCGCGGCAAAGAAAGAAAAGGAAGAAGAGTAATTTCGGATACGAGATAAGCGCGGTGAGTTTTTCGATCCGTATCTTTGACCGGCTATCTATTCGTGTCATCTAACGTCATTATGATTAAAGTCGGAATTATTACCATCAGTGATAAAGGGAGCAGAGGAGAACGGGAAGACCTGAGTGTTGAGGAAATAAAAAAAATAATACCCCATCTCCCTGCCGCCGTAATAACTGCCTATACGATTATTCCTGATGAGGAAAAAATTATTATCGAGACTTTAATTACCTATGCAGACAAAGAAAAATTAGATATTATCATCACCTCAGGGGGCACTGGCTTAAGTCCGCGTGATGTTACTCCAGAAGCAACGAAAAAGGTCATCGATCGGGAAGTGATCGGGATGGCTGAGGCAATGCGATTCGATTCACTCAAAACAACTCCTTTTGGCATGCTCTCCCGAAGTATTGTCGGTACACGAGGTCATTCTCTCATTATTAACCTTCCGGGAAGTCCCAAAGGAGTCCGCGAAAATCTTTCCACTTTGTTACCGGTAATCCCCCACGCACTCGCCAAACTCAAAGGCGACCCCAGCGACTGCGGAAGCAGGTAAAACGCTTCGGTGTCATGCGTCAATAAAATCATCACTTGGATCCTTTTTTTCCAAGACCTTCCAAATTATTTCTTTCATCTTTTTTAAATGGGTGCCCTTCCAATAAACCTTTTTACACTGGGGGCACAAGGAAAATTCTTTGTGGATTCCGAGAATATAGGGAGGAACTTTTCCTTTTACGTCTTCGTGATTACCGGCGATCAGTTTTTGATTGCACGTGAGGCAGCGCGTTAAAAGATGGTCATGAGTGATGTGAATCTTAAAATACTTAAACACCTCACTAAGCTGTTTATCTGGTTGGTCATCAGTTATAAAAACAAAATCCGGAAAACCACCAATGTTTTTAAGCTTAGTATTGCGGCTGAGGATGATTCTTTTCTCTTGAGATGCCTTTTCAATTAACGTAAATACGTCAGTTTGAGTAAAATAAACGGTATCAATACCCAGCATACGTAAATACTTGGCCAGTTTTCCGAGCGTGTGATCAACCAGAAACTTTAAAGTATGTTCTTCCATTAAAGCGACCGTTTGCTCCTGGTTGGGAAACTCGTTATCATTTAAAAATTGGAAAATCTCTTGGTGCAGATAAAACGAGGAAAACCGATTTCATGGACAAATAAATTCCCTTGCCCTTACCTGGTGCACCGCTCACGCATCTTCTTTATCATTTAAATTAAATATTTTTTTTATTTCTTCGATGGGAAACCGGTTTTTTTCACCTTTGGTTTTTAAGAAATTTATCGGGCCGTGAAGAATCTTATTGACAATTGCGTGGGTAAGAGCATTAATTTTCTCCTTGTCTTCTTCCCTTAACCCTTCCCAGTGTGAGAAAGTCTTTTCGATTTCTTTAAGGCGGATACTTTCGAACTTTTCTTTTAATGTTATTATTGTCGGGGTTACTTCTTGCTGTTGAAGCCAGACATAAAACCGCATCTGCTCCTTTTCGACAATCTCTTCCGCTTGTTTGGCTTCTTTTTCTCTTACCTGGCGGTTTTTTTCAACTATCCCATCAAGATCATCAATATTGTAAAGATAAACATTGGGAAGGTCATTGACGCGAGGATCAATATTTCTGGGAACCGCAATATCAATCAAAAACATTGGTTTGTTTTTTCTTGCGTGAAGAGCTTTTGCAATTTTCTCATAAGTAATGATGATATCGTGTGCGTCCGTAGAACTGATAATAATATCCATCGGGGCAAAATTATCAAAAAGCTCGTCAAACTTTAAAACTCTTCCCCCGAATTCCTGTGCCAAAAGGAAAGCATGTTCGAAGGTTCGATTTGTGATAAAGAGTTCCTTCACCATATGGGAAACGAGATGTCGAGTAACTAATTCAGCCATTTCCCCTGCACCGATCAAAAGAATCTTTTTGTCTTCTAAATTATCAAAAATTTTACGCGCCAATTCCACTGCCGCAAAACTAATCGATACTGCGCTTGAGGCGATATCCGTTTCAGTGCGCACTCGTTTAGCCACCGAAAAAGCTTTATGAAGAAATCGGTTGAGAATTGAACCGGTTGTTTTGTTTGCCACTGCGGAACGGTATGCATCTTTTAACTGACCGAGTATTTGCGGCTCGCCTACAATCATTGAATCCAGACTTGAGGCTACTCTAAACACATGCCGGATAGCATCTTGGCCGGTATAAAAGTAAAGGTGAGGAGTGATTTCGTCCAAGGATAGTTTGTGAAAATCAGCTAAAAATATCTTGATCTCCCGAATAACTTTTTCGCTATCCGCGGCAGTACAGACAATTTCCACACGATTACAGGTAGAAAGAATGATAGCTTCATATATTGCCGGGAAATTTACTATTTCCTGAAGAGGGGTAGTGAGATTACGAGAAGAAAAAGAAAGTCTTTCTCTTATTTCAATCGATGCGGTTTTATGGCTTAACCCAGCTACAATAATATTCATTGCAAAAAAAATTGATGAGATGTTAGGGAGAGGTAAAACTGTCGTAGCTATGGAGCCCAGGCAATAGAAGGTTTACTCCCAAAAAGGTAAATAACACCACGGCAAAACCAATGATTAAAAAGTAAGCTGCCCGTCTGCCTCGCCAACCAATGGTTAATCGCCCATGAAGTAAAGCAGCATATATCAGCCAGGTTACCAAAGACCAGGTCTCTTTAGGATCCCAATTCCAATAAGAGCCCCAGGCATACTCTGCCCATATTGAACCGGTAATTATTCCAAGTGTAAGAAAAGGGAAACCTAAGCTCAGACAAAGATAGTTAAGGTCATCAAGGGTCTGGAGAGAAGGAAGTCGATGTAAAAATCGGCTCCACTTTTTATTTTTAATTTGATTTTCTTGGATCAAATACATGACTCCCCCGCAAAAGGCGAGTCCCAAAAACGCTTCCCCTAAGAAGGCAAGCGTCGTGTGAATAGGCAACCAAATGCTTCGAAGCGGCGGTGGAATCTGGACCGGCTTTTGAGTAAAGAGGGTAGCTGAAGAGATAAGAAAAACTATGGCCAATGGAGTTACGAATGACCCCAAGACCGGAATTTTATGCTTAATATTAAAAATAATGAAAACCCCTACAAAACACCAGGCAAAGAAAAAAAGGGACTGATGGAGATCGGTTACGGGAAAACAGGCATAGGTAAAATAACGGAAGATAAAAATTATACTGTGAAAAACAAACCCAATAATCGTTATATAAAACGCTAAAAGAGAAAATAATGGTCGTGGTTTGATGAGGTAAATAAGAAAATTAATGGTGCCAATACAATAAATGGTAAGGGTAAGGTAAAAAAGGTAGATCTCAATCGGTTTAAAATATAAGAGGGGAGTTATTTGCATGTGCTACAACTCTTTCCTGTACAGCTTGAACAACCGGATGCACCTGAGGCAGGAGCAAAACCACCACTGCTCTTAAAGCTAACCGCTGACATCAGCTTTTCAATTTTATTACTTTGACATTTCTTGCACACCACCTCGGTGTCACTTCCAAAGACAAGTTCTTCAAACTCATTTTCACAATCATTACACCGAAATTCATAAATGGGCATTTTTAGTGCTCTCTCATAATTGAAAATTAATTTTTGCTAATTAATATAAACTCTTACTAATTTAAATGCAAGATATTACCTCGGCAAATAAATATCTCCATGATCCTTCGGTGTCATTCCGGGCTTGACCCGGAATCCAGAATTATTACTTATAGCTTCCCGCTGGAGTTTATCCCCGCGAAGGCGGGGACGGAAATGACATATTGTGCTGTTTAATTGCCGGAGTAATAAATTCTTTTTAAGATTTTATTATCTTACTCATTGTAAGAAGAATTTGTTTTAACGGAATATTTTTTGCGCGCGCGATTTTTTTACAATCCTCAAATTCGGGGGAGGTTACAATCCTTCCATCGGGTTCCTCAATAATTTTAATCCGAACTTTCCCCCAGGGAGTCTCAACCACATTCGTTTTCCGCGACAGGGTATAACGGTCTACCATATTGACTCGCACCCCTAACGTAGTTGTCTCGTTGAATATGGTTTCTATCAATTCGATTTTATCATTTTCCCGGGCAATAACTTTAAGAAGTATTCCCGGTCTATTTTTCTTCATCTGCACCGGAATCAAAGCAACATCTAAAGCGCCTTTTTTTAAAAGCACCTCCATGAGATACTCGTAAATCTCGGGGTTCATATTGTCTATGTTGGTCTCAATAACAACTACCTGTTCCCAAGAAACTTTTTTTTCTTTTTGTCCTAATATTACCCGAAGCAAGTTTGGCACTTCATTGTCTTTTCGCTCCCCTACCCCATATCCAACTTTTTCTATGGTAATGGGTGGTAAATGACCAAAGGATTGGGCGAGGGTTGCAATTATTGCGGCGCCAGTAGGAGTAACCGTCTCAACCGGTTTGCCGATTCCATATACCGGGATAGTTTTTAATATCTCAAGGGTTGCCGGAGCGGGTAACGGGAGTGTACCATGTCCACACTGTATAAAACCATTTCCCAAGGGTAAAGGAGAAGATACAATTTCCCTAATATTGAAGTAGTGAATGCCAAGGACCGACCCAACAATATCAATTATGGAATCCGCAGCACCGATTTCATGAAAATGGACTTGGTCGATCCTTTTTCGGTGAATAAAAGCCTCAGCTTTGGCTAGGCAGGAAAAAATATCGATGCTTTTTTCTTTTACGTCTTTGTTTATTTTGCTTCCCTCAATCATGATGCGAATTTCTTTAAAGGTTTTTCCACCTTTTCCCGGTTGCTTCACGTTTATTCGCAAACGGGTCCCTTTTAAATTCATTCGCTTTTCAGGTAAGGCCTCAAGGGTATATTTTGGGATTTTAAGGGAGGCTAAAGACGCGCTAAGCTCTGATAGGGGAAACCCAAGATCAAGGAAAGATCCTAAAATCATGTCCCCACTTATCCCGGAAAAACAATCAAAATAAGCGATCATTCTCTTTATCAACCTTAAGAAATTTACGGGTTAAAGAAAAAATATTTGACAAATTTGCTTAGTGAAATTATAATTAATTTTAGTTAATATTAAAATAACAAACTCTGTTTGACAACTTTTTTACTGAACACAAATATTTTTGTAGGGATTTTTAGATGCATCTTCAACAATTTTTAACTGTCTTTGATTCTGACCTTTTTATCGAGGATTTTACTTCTCATACCAAAAAAGATGTTTTTAAGGAAATAGCGAACCTCTTAGAAGCTACAAAAAAAATTTTTAAAGCCGAAATAATCATTGATCTTCTGGAAAAACGGGAGCAATTAGGCACCACGGCCATTGGCAAGGGCATTGCGATTCCTCATTGCCGTTCTATGGCTGCTGAAAAGCTTACCGTGATCGTGGGATTAAAACAAGAAGGTGTTGATTTTGATGCTCCTGATCAGCTTCCCATTAAAATAGTCTTTGTGATCATTGCCCCCCCTCAAGATGTTAATTACCTCCCCTTTTTAGGAAAACTGGTTGAACTTTTAAGAGATGAATCGGCTAGAAAAAGGCTTCTTCGAGTAAAAAGCTTTAAAGGATTTAAAAAGGTAATCACGGAATTTTTAACCAATGAATGATATTTTACAAAATTTAGTTATTGTACAGGATTTAGATGAAATGATCTCGGAATCAAACAATGCCGAGATCATTAACCAGCAAGAAGAAATGGGTTTTGCAATTAATGGATTAGAAAAATTAATCGAAGCGCGTGAAGAATTAATAAAAAAAATCCCTCCTGAAGTTTTTAATCACTATAATCGGGTGCGCGCACGTTATGGTAGAGCCATAGCTCCGGTACGAGAGAACATTTGCCTCGGCTGTTTTATAAAAATTCCTACCCAAATATCCAGTCGGGAGATGGGCAATCAGGTGTTGCGCAATTGTGAAAATTGCGGCAGATATCTTTACTGGGTTTAAATGCCTATTAGTGCTAACCCCCCACTTGCATATCTAAGCAGAGCCTATTATCATTTTTTCTTCTTCTTTCCTTTGTCTTCGTTTAAGTCAGAAAGTTTTCTCCGGATAATTTTACCTTTGTGATTATTAAAATCAGTTAAAATATAGATGGTTTTAGAAAAAATTTTATAAACCACACCCTCTTTTTCTTTCCCTCCAAAGTAAAATTTTATTTTATCCCCGAGTTCCATAATAATTCCTCCTTTTTTAACATTCATTCCTACGGTTGAACAAAAGCATCAATTTTTATGGGTATCGCAGGAAAACCAAAATCCGTTGTAATTTTTTCCCTCCATCTATCCGTTTCTTGGCCACAATCGAAAGGGCCGATCAACACGCGATGCCAAACGACTCCATGGTTTTCTATTGTTCTAATGAATGGTTGGTAATGTTTGTTTTTTAACTCTTCTTGCAGCTCCCGAGCACGTTCAAGGTCTTTAAACGCCCCAATTTGGATCTCGCACAAAGAGGAGCGCGAACCTTTTTCATCTTCGGGAAATGAGACTTTTGGTATGCGGTCCACTAAGTTGCGGCAGAGATCGTCAATCGTACGAAGTTCCTGAGTTGATCGAATATTGGCATATGTTTTTACCAAGGAAAAAACAGCCAAAATTTGATTAAGGGGGATGTCACCCTCGTGAAAACGCGTGTCATAAGAATCTTCCCAAAGAGTCTTCCCGTTTTGAGAGTCCACAATTTTAATTTTCGCGCTCACTCCAATCTGGGAGTATACCCCGGCATAAACCTTGGTAAATTTAGTTACCTCACCATAAACTAAAGCCTGAGCGCCTAAAAGAGCTCCTATATCCTTACTGGAAAGTTCGTGGAGAATTTTTTTTTGGTTTTTTTGCAAAAGCTCCAAGGTTCGGTCAATGTCACCTAATTCACGGTCATTGAAAGGCAAAGGGGAAAAATGACCGTAAAAACCAACTCTCACTAATTCCGGTAAATCAGGCTGATTGGTTTTGTTGGTGAAAGGAAGAATACCAACCACCGGAGAATAATGAGCCGTGGTCGCCCACGTGGTAAAAGCAGTAGGATCGTTTTGCCTTCGATGAAACGAAGTACAGGCGATCACTCCGATCAACGTTACGAATAAAAGTGCTTTTAATGTAATGTGTTGCAAATCAAATCATGGTTCGAGTTCAACGAACGTTACTCCAGCGCCTCCGGCAAGCGGAGAACCCAAAAAAAATTTATTGATTCTGGAGTGATTTTGAAGGAACTGATGAATTGATAGTCTCAGTCTTCCGGTGCCCATTCCATGAATAATCCGTAGTTCCTTTATCCCATAAAGCAGAGCATTGTCAATAAATTTTTCCGCCAAAGGTATGGCTTCATCAACCCTTAACCCTATCAGGTTGAGAGAAGATACCGGGACTAACGGTTCAGAAGTGGTTACGTCAATGTTTGAAGATGACCCCTTTGGTGCTTGAAAAGGAGGAATCGGGATACATTCAATTCGTGCCAATTCATCCAAGCCGGTTTTTAATCGAACTCCCCCGGTCTGAATTTCAACTTTTTTTGAAGAAAGATCAATGGCAACCACCTTTCCTTCTTTCCCACCCAGGGAAAGTTTATCTCCTTTTTTTAGCCCCTCATATAGTTGGGTAGAAAGTTCGATACGTTTCAGATCCTCCGAAGTTTTTGCTACTGTTGCGCTCACTTTGTTTTTTATTTCCATAAAACTTTTAAAAGAAAAATTTGACTTTCTAAGCTTCTTTACTTCTATTTCAATTTCACGAAATAGTCTTTGAGCTTTTTTTTCAACATGGTCAAAGAGAATTTTTTGTTTACCTTTAACGTTATCGACAAACTTAACCATTATTTCTTCGTAGCGGGCCGCTGAATCGAGTGTTTCGTCGCAGTTTATTTTAATTGCATTCAGTTTTTGAAGTATATTCTCTAAGTGCTCAGTAAGGGCTAAAATACGACGATCCTTCTCCTTGAGATAAGACTTTGCATGAGAAAGAATTTGGGGTGAAATCCCAAGGCGTGAAGCAGTTTCCAGTGCTTTACTCGTTCCCGGAATTCCAAAAACCAGTTTAAAAGTCGGTTTCAAGGTAATGGGGTTAAACCCAACCGAAACATTCAAAACATCAGGATGGGAGATTCCATAGGCCTTCAACAGGTTGAGATGACTGGTTATGATTACCTTGGTTTTTCTGCTTCTTAGCTCATCCAAAATTGCCGACCCTAATGCTGCCCCTTCCTCAGGGTCAGTACCTGAACCGACTTCGTCCAAGAGGACTAAAGAATGTTCATCAGCGTGCAATAGAATTTCATTAAGGTGGACCACATGGGAAGAAAATGTACTAATACTTTCTTCTAAATTTTGTTCATCACCAATATCGGCAAATATTTTTTCCCAGATGGGCAGTGTACTGCCTTCTGCCACGGGAATATGCATACCTGCCTGAACCATAAGGGTCAAAAGACCAACAGTTTTTAATACTGCCGTTTTTCCTCCCATATTTGCGCCGGTAATAACTATCCCTAAATAGGGAGCGGGAAAAAAAAGGTCAATCGGAGTAATGGTGCTATTATCAAACCTTGGATAGTGTTCCGGATCGTCGGGGAAGGATTGGTTTAAAAGAATGGGATGCCGAGCCTGCAAAAAATTAATTTCTTTTTCTTTAATCAATTTTGGCTCTCGCGCCTTCATTGCCTCACTCATCCGGGCGCGTGCCTGAATACCATCCAATATTCCTAAATATTTTTGGTTTTCCAAAAGAGTTTTTTTCTCTCCTCTCACCACCATGGTGAGATTTTTTAATATTCGAACCTCTTCTCTCTTCATTTCTTCCTTGAGCAACGTTAGTTCATTATTGCGCTCCACCACATGAAACGGCTCGATAAAATAGGTGGCTTGGTTATGAGATTGGTCATGGACTATCCCGGGGATGCGTTTTTTAAAATCAGCTTTCAGGGGAATGACATAACGATCATGTCGCAAGGTAATGATTTTTTGTTGAGCAAAAAGAGAAGTTTCCGGATGGTTTAAAACTTCTTCCAGAACTGCACGGATATGGATTTTAACATGGTTGATTTTTAGTCTGATCCGAGCAAGTTCTTTACTTGCGGAATCAAGAATCGCCCCCTCAGCATTTATCGCCTTGCCTATTTGGTCTTCAACCGGAGAAAGAGGTTTAATCTTATTGGCTATCGACCAGAGTGCCGGTGATTGTTCTTTACGTGGTTTAATTAAATCTTTGACTAAACGACTTGATTCTACGAGCGATAAAATTTCCCATAATTCAAGGGGTAGCAAAACACCGCCCTCGGGTTCAGCTTTTTTTAAAAAAAAAGTAATGTCTCGTAAGGTATTAAAAGGAAGGGAGTCAGAAACACCAAGAAAAGCTTTCATCTCACTTGTTTCCTGAAGTCTCTCTTGCACTAACAAGGGATTTATCTGCGGAAGAATATTGTGGCAGTGTTGTTTACCTAATTCGGTGGAAACAAATCTACCCAAAAAATTGATTATTTTATCAAATTCAAGAACTTTAAGCGTGTGAGAATCTATTTTATTTTCATACACGAAAATGCTGTCCCCTACCCGTCTTTAATCCCGCTTTTGAAAGCAAAAACTATCTGATTAAAAATCATTGGTTTCTTTCTCATCAAAAGGGATCACCGAATCAGTCGAGAATCCTTGAGGGGAAATAGCTTTCTTGTTATTTGCTAACTTATTTTGGGCCTTGGAAAAAATGAGCTGATGAATAGGTTTTTTCGACTCGTGTAAAGACGAAGCATCCTGCATCCTGAATCCGACCTTTACCTCCCCAACCATGCTATTCAATTCCTTGAGCATAGTCTTTAATTTCTCAGTCTGGGCGTTCATTTCTTCGGCGGCGCTCGCTGATTCCTCGGCATTAGCGGCATTTTGCTGGGCAACACTGTCCATGTCACCCACTGCTTTGTTGACTTGGTTTATCCCCTCAGACTGTTCTTTTAAAGCTGCAGAAATCTCGGCAACCACTTCAACTCCTTTAAGGATATTTTTATACATATCTTTAAAAAGTAAACTAGTTTTTCTGATAACATCTGAAAGTTCATTGATCTCCTTTACAATGCCTTCTATTAAATCTGAAGTGCTTTTGGATGCAGAAGCTGCCCGGCCCGCAAGATTTCTCACTTCATTCGCTACGACCGCGAAACCTGCTCCAGCCTCACCTGCGCGAGCGGCTTCAACTGCGGCATTAAGTGCAAGGAGATTCGTTTGAAAAGCAATCTCATCAATGGTTTTCACAATTTTTGATGTATTTTGGCCCGTTTGGGAGATTTTAGCCAAAGAATGCATAACTACTTCACTGTTTTTTCCTAACTCATGTATATTTTGGGCAACACTTTTCATCATGTTGTCTGCCTGGTTAGCATGGTCGGCATTCATTTTAGTCATGGAAGCCATCTCTTCCATGGAAGAAGATGTTTCTTCAATAGAAGCCGCTTGCTCTGACGCACCTTGAGCAACTGACTGACTTGCATTTGCAACCTGGACACATGCGGTAGCCAAGTGCTCTTCACTTTCTGTCAATTTAAAAATAATTTTGCCAAGTTTTTTAGCAATATTGTCAGAGAAAAAATACACAAAGATACTGCTGATTCCAACCCCTGCAATACATATAATGATAGCAAACAATTTAACATTTTTTTCCATAGCAGCGGCGTCAGAAGAATCCCGAATCATTTTTTCATGCGTTTTTGCTACTAAAGCGGCTAACCCTTGTTCTAAAAGCTTATGCTTGTCCTCCAGGTCATTCTTATTCAGCTGATCAATGGAATTTTTTAGGTCAACTACCCCCATTAACTTGCTATCAAAACTCTCATAAAGACCAAAATAATCGACGGCGACTTGCTTGCTTTTATCATTAGCGATCAAATTCAAGTCTTCAAAAATCATTTTTAATTCTTCCATATCACTTTTATTCGGATTTTGTATGATTTTATCTTGATATCTTTTGATATCAAAAACCATCGATTGAAACCGAGCATCATCTTGAGTAGCTGATAGTTTACCTAGGCTATCATCCAATTCTTTTGCAACAGCGGCATAAACACCTCCCTTGTTATCAGCACCTGCAATACTCCGGCTAAGCTCGACCTCCTTTCCTTTTTGCTCGATGATTTGATTGCAAATGTTTTCAAAATCTTCAAATTGGGGAGAAGTCTTTTTTGTCAGGCTTTCTATTTCGCTACCTTTCTCGCAGGGCATCACCTGAAGTCCCTCTAAGCCCTTTATCTCTTTCCCCAGATCTTCATGACCATTTAAAAGAGCCCGTTCTAATATTTGATATTCATTAAGGTTGGCTTGAACTATGTTTTTGAGAGCCGTGAATTTTGCAATATCCCGATCCACTTTGACCAAATTATAAAGATTTAGCTTAGCGTCAAGTAGAGCAACCGTCATGGCTGAGGTTACTTTTTGCAGAGGAACCGTAATGTCGGCAACTTTTTGGTGGATTTTGCTAATTGCCCCAAGACGAGATATAAAAAATATGGACAATAAGGCGATGAGAACGACTATTACCACGGTTAAAATTAAAAGTTTTTGTTTTATGGTCATCGTTTTCATAGATAATCTCCCAAAATTATTATCTCAAAGTCCTATTGATATTATTTCTTAGAAAAATCTTATTATTATTTTCGGCCTTTTCTGTTTAGGATTAGTGTGTTTCCCTATTATCCCCTATTTAAAATTATTTTTTTGTTTTAATACGTTAGGTTATCACTTCCAATAATTCTGGGAATTTCAACATACAGACTCTGACTGGTTCATCCTTTCCCTTAACGAAAATAGAGCTTAAATGGTTGTCCCGAAAATGTCGGGGGAGATAGCTGAAAGAATTCGAACTGATCACAAGGTCAGTTTTTAACTCTTTGGAAGCCTTCTCTAAACGGAAGGCAAGATTTACTGAATCACCTAAGACAGTATAATCTTGCAGACGGCCGGAACCCATGTCTCCCACCACTGCTTCTCCCGTATTAATCCCTACTCCTATTTGCAATGGTTTTTGCAGTTGAGGGTAAGATTGATTTATTAACTCGGTTGCAACATGAAGTTCATACGCTGCCTTTAAAGGATTTCTCACATCTTTTTCCGGATTTTTTTCATTAATTAACCAACATGCCATAACCGCATCGCCAATAAACTTATCAACTCCGCCTCCATTCCTTTCAATAACATCGTTAACCGATCGAAACCATTCGCCTAATAATTTAGCCAAAAGATCTATGGGTAATTGCTCGGACATTGAGGTGTAATCACGAATATCCGCTACCAGTACCGTTACTTCCTGGATTAACGGGACATCATAGGTAATCGTAGTTTCTGAGTCAGCGGCTTCATTACCAATAAAATCTGACGGGATTTCTTGATCAGCGTTTTCGATCTGGAAAATTAAAAAATTTGAACCGATTTGAATAACATCACCGGATTTAAGGAGGATCGGTACAATTACTCTCTTACCATTAAGGTAGGTTCCATTGGCGCTTCCCATGTCAACAAGATAGTATTTATCTTCACCAAGGCAACGCAGTAAGGAATGATTTCTGGAAACTTTGGGGTCAGGAAGAACCAAATCATTTGTTTTGCTCCTTCCAATGGTGGTTAGAGACCCTAAGGATAGTTTCTGTTTTTCGTATGGAAACTCAAAATTCAAAAATGCTTGCATAGAAAAATATGCTAAAATTTTATACCAAGTTGCATTCAAAAGTAGATCGAGGCGGCGACGAGGAATCGACGTCGAGGAGTGTGACGAGGAGCCAACAAAGATATACAAATGAAGGCGACTTGGTATTAGATATTCATAAGGTTCATAATACATTTCAAGAAATAAGTCAACTTATTTTATTAACCTGCTTAAATTATGATATTTTCGTTAAAAATAAAAAGTTATGGCCTTTTGACCAGCAAGGAGAGATTGATTAAGGGTTTGGTTAGGTTTTCATCCTTTTTAAGTGTAAAAATAATTGGTTACTAAGAAAAACAAATTCTTTTAGCGTTAGGGTCTCCGGCCTTTTAATAGGATCAATCGTGCCCTCCGTAAAAAGCTTTTCGATAAATTCAGAGGAAAAAGTTCCGATTGCTTTAATCGCGTTTTTCAAGGTCTTTCTTCTTTGAGAAAACAATGTTTTAACGAAAACTGCAAAAAATTTTTCATCTTCGAGGGGTTCACGGGGAAATGGCAGGAGGTTAAATTTTATTATTTTTGATTCTACCTTTGGCCGAGGATAAAACGCTTCCTTTCCCACTGAAAGCACCACCACTGAATCCGCATAAAGATTTGCCATTAAAGTTAAAAAACCGTAATTTTTATTTCCTGGTTGTGCGGTTATCCTTTCGGCTACTTCTTTCTGATACATGAGTACCATACGTGAAATATGATCCCCTTTTTTTAAAAGCTCGATGGTTAAAAGAGATGCAATATAAAAAGGCAAATTTCCCACCACGTTTAAAGCTTGGCCTGCTTCGTCAGCGGCTCTTGAGTAATCGAAACGCAGGGCGTCCTGATGGATTATTTTGACATTACTCTTCCGTATAATCTTTGTTCGTAAGAGGGTTGCTAATTTTCCGTCTTTTTCAATCGCGAATACCCTTTTTACTTGTTCAGCCAAACGACAGGTTAAACCACCCAGACCTGCACCGATTTCAACGACGATATCCTCCTTAGTAAAACCACAACATTCAACAATGCGATTGAGGATTTCGTCCTGAACAATAAAATTCTGCCCCATATTTTTACGAGGCAGAATTGAAAAGTCTCTAATGAGTTTTCTTTGAGAAATAATTTCCATTTTTTTAATTTTTCAATCTGGTTCTTGTTCCAAAAAGTTAATGTGTACTCCGCCCATCTCCCAGCCAAAGAGAAAAAAATTATTCAACATAATAAGTGCGTATCAAGAGCAGGGACTACCATGATCAGGGAGAACCTAACGATCCGATCAGTACCATTAAAAGTTTTTCTTGGAATTATCAAAACATGATTTACGTAGTTGCTTGAAAAATGCGGGGGTAAGATTATGTCTTCTTTGGGTGAAACGAAAGTCTTAACGCCAGAGACCTCGTCGTATGGTCTATTGATAAAACAATGTTCACAAAGGAGCATCTTCCAAGCGATAGCTACCATCTGCCTGGAGATGATAACCATATTTAACTCCCCCTGGATACGTAAGGTCGTCTTTTTTAATTAAACCGGCATGTACTAAATCTTCTAAGCTGACAGGGTAGTTACCACGTTTTAAAAAATAAACATTTAATGCATTTTTAATCTTTTGGGATTGAGTTTTGGCAAAGACCTTTTTATATGAAGCAACATCCTCGCTTAACGAAGGAGACAAGAGTAATCGTAGTCCTAATAGAAGCAAAACGATAATTATAGGAAAAATCCCATAGGAAACGTATTGCCGGTAATTTTTCTTGATTGGAGGTTTTAAATAGGGCTCTTTTTTTGCCGCAATTTTTTTAATAAAATGCCCCTCTAAGAGGCTTTGCAATGATTTTAAAGTATTATATCTCCCCAGTACACTTTGGTAAATAATATCTTGAGTAGTTTTTATCCCATCAACTAAACGATAAATGGTTTTTTCATTAATAGTTAGCTCATCAATACCTGGCAAAGTTTTTTCATCCAGGGAATTTTTTCGAAAGACAATACCGAAATGGGGTATTTTTTGGTAAAGCTCAGGTTCTTCATCTATCATTCGGAGGAGATCAAGAAGGATATGCTCAGTGGTGATTATAGAGCTCAATCTCTTGTCATGCTCAATTTCTTTAAGACTAAATTCATAATCTCCCGATTTCCATTGAAGAACATCATAGAGTGTCTCTACTAATAAATAGTTATTTATTTTTTGTATTTGACCTACACTCAACAAATTCATATCCAAGAACACTTCTTCCAGGTTTTTTAAATTTTCATTATGTTTTGCCAAGGCCCTTTGTAACTCTTCTTCAGTAACTAACCGAGCCTTGACCGCTGCATCTCCGAATGGATCCCTTTTCAGTGATAAATAAAAAGGGCATGCTTTGGAGATCATGCCGTTTGCAAAAACAACCTCGGCCTTTTTCCCGCTGCTCTGAATAGTTAGCACGCCGGACCTTTGTTGTTGACTGATCAGCTGAAAAATCTCCACTATGCCGAAGTCATCAATTTTACCCTTTAAGGCCATGGGGTTTCCTTTTTAATGTTATTGCTCGTTTCCTGCTCTTCGGTTTGATCTTTTTGTTTTTGACTTCTCATCTGAAAGTCTTCCATAGTTTGCATAAAGTTTTTGTTGGAAAGTTCTTTTTTTCGATAACTTTTATTTTTTATAAAAAAATAAAATAAGAGAAAAAGTAAACCAAAAAAAATAATTTTTAATAAAGAGCCTGAATAATTCAACAAGAAAGGATCTTTCACGAAACCATTCCAAAAAAAGATTTTTATAATAAAACAAACGAAAATAAAAACGTACAATATTCCTATTCCGGTAAAGCCTAACCACAACTGGCCGCTCCCCGGAAGCCCAAACGTTAAAAATTTCCACACTAACGTTTGCCGCCTTTGATGTTTTTCCGTTTCCTCAATCATTCTGCCTTTTACATTTGCATCACGTTTAACTCTTTGAATATAAATATTGACACAATGAGAACAGAATTCAGAAACCATGCCTCCCTTACTCAAAAGCCGTCTTCTTTTCATGGGCCTGCCACATTGATGACACCGAGTTGATAAATTTTTTCCAGCTTCCTGATGAAAAAGAAGAACAAAGATAAATAAAGAAAGCGAAATAAAGAAAAAAATTCCATAGGCATAAGGTATTCCTTTGAAAAAAAGCGGCCATAAAGAATAAACCACCATCTTCTTTTCTTCCGAATCCTGGAATGCTCGATTCCAAAATTCTTTGAAAGTAATAGTCCCGTCAATTACAATGCGATTAAAACTATCAGGACTATAAATTTTTTTTAAATGATAATCAATCTGCTGAGGGTCGAGCCTTCGGGCAATGAAGAGTTCTTCTCTTTTTCGCGCTTCTAAAAACTTATAAAGTTCAAGATATGCCCGATAAAGATTATAATGAAAAGAAGCTTTGTTATTAATTATACTGATAGCTCTTTTATAGGCAGCTTCGGACTGTTCCAATCTTCCTTGAGCAAAGTAAACATTCGACAGATTATTAATGACTACTCCCGACGACGGATTGCTTTCCAATAATGTCGTGTAATATCTTTTCGCTTCTTCCAAGCTTCCCCATCTTTTTTTAATTAATCCTAACGTAAAAATAACATCCAAATCACGCGGATGTGTTTTTAGATAGGCCTCCAGCTTTTTTTCTGTTTCTTGTGACCAGTCTTCATAATTAGCTTTGTAAAGCGAATCCAACAACCCTTCTTGATTGATGAGCACCATTGAGGCAGCAGTTTCAAAAGCCAAAGGTGATAAAACCAAAAGCAAGGCTATGCTAAAAATAGCTTGTTTTTCTTTTTTGCTCGCATATAACGCCAGAATAACCAGCCAGTAGCAAGCAATTAAAATAGGCCCGATGCCCAAGATAACGGGAAGAGTAACAATAATACCCGCCCATACATATCCCGGTAAAGCATAGGTCTTTTGGGAAAAAAAATCACCGCTATCTTTTGCTAATAAATTATAATATTTAATAAGAAGAACAAAAGAAAACACAATGATGGTAAGGAAGAAAGCAAAGAAAAAAATAAAATAAGAATTGCTTGCAATCAGGGTTAAGGTTTTAAAATTTTTTAAAGCAATCAGATCACCTTCTAAATATTCTCCAATAACCCGAAGAAAATTAAATCTATTTTCTGCTCCATAGGCCTGAGCTAAAGCCCAGGAAGGTTGGGGAAAATCAGGGGCTATGTTTTTTGCTGCTTTAGCAAGGCGAATAGCCTCAGAAGCTTCCCCGCTTCGAATCGATTTTTGAGACTCATTAACCAAAAAACTCGCAACGGTTGTAAAATTTTTTATCCCGTTATTCAACTGGTACTCATGAATTGAGTTCAAAGTAGTGTCATCCAGTTTTATGTGTCCGGGAATGATTGTTTTTATGAAATTAGATAAAAAAGGATATTGAGGAAAAGGAAGAGAAAAGTCTTCTTCGAGGTTCTGCGCGATTATTGTTTCTGGAGGTTTAACCGTTTGCTCTTGTTTTGAAGAAACGTCTTCCAATGGCTGGAGAGGTAAAATGTTTTGTTGAGAATACGCAAAAAAAGGTAAAGAGGAAAGTAATGAGAGAGAGAAAAATAGAAAAAAGTAAAAAGGCCTCTTCAAAACAACCAGTCTTTTATGCATAGTAAAATCACTCCCGTTGTCGGGAGAGGTGGTTCATCAAATAAGCTCTTCTAAATGTATCGTAATAGTAAGTTTTACCTTTTTTTGAACATCGCCTAATTGAAGGGTTAAAGGTAATTTTATTGAAGCGGGTAAAATTTTTTCCGGGGCACCACAGCTAATAATTTCAATTCCACCCGTTGGTGATGACGCTTTGCGACCGTTATTTGTTAAATCTTCCCTTTGGAAGGAGTGCGCCTCATCTATAAACTCTTTATCACCTTGAGATGTTAGCGCAGCTTCATCAGTTTCAAGCTCAATCCATTCCGGAGCCTCTTCGAGATCTAAAGGTATCTCTTCAATGTCCGTTTTATTTTCTTCAACGTCAAAATCAGTAGTTCCTTGCGTTTCTAACGTTTCTAATGATATACCTTGGTCTTCTTCCTTGGACCCCAGTAAATCAATCTCGTCCGCAAATTTTTCTTTGGCTTCTTCACGTTTTAAATATGGTTCGGCTGAAATCGGTATGTCATCCGTTATGCCATTGAACTCAAATCCTTCTTCCGATATATCAAGTTCATTTCCAAAATCTTCCTCGGTAAACTCTTGATTAATTGCCTCGGTTTCCCCGGTGCCAAGGATATTTTCACTGTCAAACTTTTCTGCGCCCTTCGTTGTTTTTAATTCCACGGGCTCTGATTGAACTTTTGCCTCCTCCTTTTGTTTTAATAATCTATCGATGGTCGCACGCCTTTCAGCTCGAAGTCTTTCAATGTCAAAAACCTTTTCCTCAGATTCCAATTCAATGAGAGATTCTACATCACTCTTTGGTAGAGGGGGTGGGGTTTTAGCGGCACCCGGAGTTAAAGGTGCTGAACGGGTTGGTGGCTTTACCTTTGGTTTTTTGGAAGAATCCTCTAAGCTTTCTAAAACTGTTCTACTTATATCGGTAAGAGTTTCCATAACCCCTTTGCCGTTTAAGCCTACTGATTCAACCACAGAAAGGTTGCGTCGGTTTAGCTTTGAGTTTAAAGTTTGAATACTGGAAATTTTTTTTAAATCTCTCTTATTGTATTGGAGAATCATCGGGATGTCATCAATCTTCTTCCCATAATAAAGAAGATTTTTTTCCAAGTCTTCTAAACTTTCAATGTTCTCCGCCAATTTTTCTTCTTGTGAATCGGCCACGAAGACAATTCCATCAACCCCGGTTAAAACTGCTCTCCGAGTTGAAACATAGTAAACTTGACCAGGAACTGTATAGAGGTGAAATCGAACATTAAATCCTTTTACTGTCCCAAGGTCTAAAGGAAGAAAATCAAAAAAAAGTGTTCTATCGTCCTTTGTGGCCAGAGAAATAAGATCACCTCTCTGTTTCGGATTTAGCCGGTTATGGATAAAATGAAGGTTAGTAGTTTTACCACCAGCAGCGGGACCATAATAAACTATCTTAGCTCCTATTTCCCTTTTCGATGGATTAAACACAACCATTAGTTTTTATCCTTTCGATAATTCCTCTAAAATTTTTTTTGTGTCCTTGTAACTTGGATTAACTTTTTGGATATCCTTAAATACCTCGAGAGCTTTTTTTGACTCCCTCATCGCCGCATAGGTTAAACCCAACTCATAATTCAATTCTAAAAATTCTCTTTGAGAAACAAAACGGCTTTTTAAGCCACTTTTGGCCGCATTAATAGCATGTTTATACATCTCTTTTTCTCGGAAACAGATAGCTAACCGCCGGAAACAATCATTTTTAATGTCCTGATCATCTAACGCTTTTTTAAATTCCTCGATTGCCTCGTCAATCCTCTCCATTTGTTGATATGCTATCCCAAGTTCGTAATGAAGTCTAAAGGCTTCTTCCTTAGGTTTTTCTGCAATATCTTTTATGATGCCTTCAAAGACTTTGTTCACCTCCATTGAGGACTCATCTTTGGCTGTTTCAGTTTTATCCGTTGATACGATTAATTCCTCACCATCGTCTAACTGAGATCCCAGATCAAAATAATTTTTTTCCCTCAACCCTTCTTCAGGAGGGACAATCTTTATATACTCAGGTTGATTTTCCCCAACTTCGATTAATTCTTCTTCACCATCTTGTTTATTATGAGAAACCTTCTTTAAGGCCACAAGAAATTTATTCGCTTTTTCTCTAATGAATCGATTCGAGGGGTCAAGGTTGATCATCCTTTCAATTATATTTCTGACTTCAAAAGGTTTTCCTGTAGTTAGAAGATACTGAGCCAATTTCTCATAGGTAGCAGCCGCATCACCTATAAAACCAAGCTTTTGATAGAGCTCAGCAAGCGTTAAATAGACATTTACCAAAGTTGGGTCAAGAGAAAGCACTGTCTTGTAAATTGACATTGTCAATTGGTAAAGTTCTTCCTTGGCAAAGGTTTCAGCAGAATAAAGATATTCTTTTACGGCTTCCTCTTTTTTCCCTTTCTTTAAATACAAGTCAGCTATTTTCATATGAACCCCAATATTATCAGGTTCATTTTTAGATAGCAGCAGATATTCATCAAGGGTTTTTTCACCGGATTTTTTTTTCATTAAAAAAGATAAAAACTTCACGGTTAATTTTTCTCCGTTTTCAGAAAAATCTCTTATATTTTTAGTAGGTTTGTAATAATTTAATTTTTAAGTATAAGTCGTTAAAAATAATACTATAAAACTTAATCTATTTCAAAAAAATATAAAGTATCAGATAATTTATCTGCTTATCTTTAATGCTTTTTTTATACCACAAGATGGATTTAAAATAAACTTTTTTTGTTCTTAGGTTTATGATTTTAGATAAATCGCATAATTTTTAAATTTTAAAGCACTTCCAAATCATTTATATTGACATAATATTTATTCTCAATTATTTAAAATATTAAGAAAAATTAATCAAATTAATTTTCTAAAAAAAGCATTTACACCTTTCCTTCCAGGGCTAACTTTAAAAAAATATATAAAAACCTAAAAATATTATTCTTCACATGACTTCTCAGATAATTACAGCCTTCAAAGAGGCCAAACAAACATCCACGCTTTTTCAAAATCAGCGAAAATTTTTTTCCGTTTTCTTTTTTACTAAACATTAAATCATTAAAAAATATGATAGTTTCATTCTCCGCAAAATCTGATTTAGGTCTCAAAAGAAAGGTTAATGAAGATAGTTTCTTAGCTGATGAAAATATAGGTCTTTTTATGGTGTTAGATGGTATTGGCGGTCACTTAGCAGGTGAAGTGGCGAGCAAATTAGGCCTTAATACCATTAAAAAAAATGTTATACGTTCTATAAAAAATAAACCGTTAGCAGATAACCAAAATTTATCTCGAGAAGTACAGATTCTAAATGAAAGCCTTATGTTAGCTAATCAGGTTATCTACGAAGCCGCTAACTCACAACCGGAATACTTCGGGATGGGCACTACGGTAGCTTCCCTGCTTCTGGGGAGAGAAAATATTGCCATTGCTCATGTTGGAGACAGCCGAATTTATCTTATTCGAGAAAATTCTATTGAACGACTCACCGAAGATCATTCCTTAGTTATGGAGCAGTTTAAAAGAGGTATTATTAGCGCACAAGAAGCAGAAAAGTCAGAGATGAAAAACATTATTACACGAGCCTTGGGAGCAGAAGAATTATTGACTCCCACTGTAGATGAACTTATCCCGTTTAATAACGACTTATTCCTTATTTGCTCTGATGGACTCACCGACCTCGTTACTGACGATGAACTTCTTGAAATTATTTTAAAAAGTCGTCACGTCTTAGATCAAGCTGCCCAAAACCTCATTGATAAGGCAAATGAAAAAGGAGGAAAGGATAATATCACTGCCATTTTAGTGAATATTAAATGTCGTTCAAGAAAAAAATTGACCCAATATTTGTATTTGGCTTTTGACAGGGTTTTTTCGTATTTTCGTGTGAAAATGATTGACTAAAAACAAAAAAAGGGTTATGAAATTGTCTAAATAAGGCTTACCAAGCATTTGGAGGATTTTTATCTATGCCCAAGCTTATTTTAAAGTTCAAGGAAGCAGTATTAAAAGAATATGCATTGGAAGATGAGATGGTGACTATTGGAAGAGTGGATGATAACACCATCAAGGTTGATAATATGGCGGTCTCAAGTCATCATGCTAAATTAATTCGAGAAAATGGTGATTATGTTCTGATTGATCTTAACAGTTTAAATGGAACTTTTGTAAATGGGCAAAAAATATCAAAATGGATCCTCAAAAATAACGACTTTATAACGATTGGTAAACACACCCTGGTATATATAGATGAAAGAGCACCGCAGAAATCTCCTTTATCCGGCACCTCAGAATTGAGATCACCTGAAGGGACGGTCATGCTCGATATGCGCACTCAGCAGCAGTTACTTGAGGAGGCTGCTGCTAAAAAAGGGGTGGATAAGGTGGGAGAATTGGTTGGGGCGCTAACCTTTATATCGGATAGCGAAGGTCAAGGTGAAATAGACTTATCAAAACGAATCACCATGATTGGAAAGGGTAAGGAGGCGGAAATCAAGATAAAGGGCTTTTTTTTACCCAATATCTCCGCTGTTATCAGTAGAAGACCAGCCGGATACTTTCTCTCTCATTCTGAGGGCAGAGCCATCCCAAAGGTAAATGGTGAATCAGTAAAGGGTCAGCTCAAGCTTAAAGATGGTGATATAATCGAGATCGCCGGGCTTAAAATGCAATTCTTCTTAAAACCAACCCAAGAATAATTTTGAATTACGCAGCTTCGGTCTTTTATAAAGAGTAATGAGTTTTTGCCGAACGATATATCGTTTCATTCGTGAATAAAATCTTATCCCTCCTCATTGCTTACTTTTCACTTCACTTATCTCAAAAGTTTTCCTTTTCCCTTAACATTGTTTTTTTGATATGATTCAAAAACATTTTTTTTAAAGATAGTTTCGGAGGCTTGTTTGAATAAAAAAGAAAAGAGAACAGAAATTCCAGAGTCGACCACGACACATCTCATGGAAATCATCTCGGAAGAGGAATTTTTGAGGCTGGTTCAAAACGCTGCCTCTGACGTTCTTCGGCTAAGCCTTTTTTTGGAAGATTTAAAAAGTAACGAGAAGGTTTTTAATAAAAAATTATTTTACGCGATTCTTACGGTGTCTAGGGACCTGGAAGATTTTTTGGATGCTCATGGAGCAAAAAACAATCGAGAGTGGTCTTATTTTAGGGAATTAGTTGCTTCAGCACGCAATTTTGGATTTGCTGCATTTCTCATTGAGCATATCGAAAAAAGCCACATTCCCCCTGAAGAACAAAAAATTTTTGATGAATATTTCGATAAAACGAAGAATACTAAACATTACTTTAATCAAACCTTACTAAAAATTTTTGAACTTATAAGAGTAGAAGCGCAGAGGCTTAAAATCTCTTTTCCTCCAAGAGGACTCACAGAAATTTATTACTACGATATCCCATCGAATAAGTTTCTCCCGCAAAATCTGGATGAAGGAGAAGTAAAAAACAAAAGAGAAAATATTATTAAGATCTGTTCGAAATATCTCAACATAAGCAGCCAATTTCATGATCTCAGATGTAACAAACAGTATCCTTCAGAGATACTCTCACAAATGATTCCCGAAAAAATTAATGAAGAGAAAATCAGACGATTTGAATTGGTCATGCATAATTTAGAGTCGGTTTATGACACCTATGTAAAAGACAAAGCGTTGGAAAATGAAGACTCCCGCTTTGGCCGCTTACGGACATATATCTCATCCATCCTCCACCTCTTTGAGATTGCGCGTGTATTAGCGCATTTTTATGAGCGCCATGAAAAAATAAACCGTATCCTTGAAAAATCCATTACCCAGAATAATATTTTAAACTGTACTATCAATTGGGCGCTTTACTATATTAATCTGATGATGCTATCCGGCCGTATGTTGGCTGATGAATTATTAAAAGAATATACGGCGATGGATTCAATTGAATTACCGGTCCCTAAGGATTTGGGTTTTCATCTTCGGCCATCTACGTTAGTTGCAAAGGTGGTTAACCATTATGGCTCCGATGTTTATATGGTAGTGGGACAAGATAAATTTGATGCCAAAAGCGTTCTGAGTTTAACGTGGGCAGGAGGAAAAATCGCTCGGGAAAAAATAGAAAAAGTTACTTTTGTTGGAGATAAAAGGGTATTAAAAGACTTAAAAATTCTGGCAAGTGTAAACTATGGTGAGGACATTATGGGGAAAGATCGTCCATTACCTAAAGTGCTCTCCTACCTCCGTTAGCTTTTCTTAATTGATTGCTTCATTAATCAAACGTCAATCAGAAAGAAAACGTTTTATTATTTCGAAATTTTTTTCGGTTGCTCCCTGGTTAACCTTAATCACTTGGAACCCCCGTTCACCACACATTTGTGCTTCTTCTTTATTACTCAAAAGTCTTTGTGCCTGAAATAATAAATCATCTTTTGTGGTCACCAAGATGCCGGCACCAGATCCTATTAATACGTCAACAAACTCGGAAACATTTTGGGTATAGGGCCCAAAAATAACAGGTTTTTTATAAACTAAAGGCTCTAAAATGTTATGCCCTCCAATATTGACTAAACTTCCTCCCACAAAAATAATTTCACCGATACTGTAAAATTGAGCGAGTTCACCAATAGTATCCAAGAGAATTACTTGCGGTCTTAATAAATGTTGGTGTTTTTTAATGTGACTTTTTCGGTGGACAACAAAACCTCTTTTTTTCACTAATTTTTCTACCTCAAAAAATCGTTCGGGATGACGAGGAGCTAAAATCAAAATCAAATTTGAATATTCTTTTATGAGTTGCTGAAAAACTTCAAGAATAATATCTTCTTCAGCCGAATGCGTGCTGCCGGCAATAAAAATTTTATCTTCCAATCCCAGATTAAGCTCGTTTAGAAGTTCTTCTTTGGGCTTGTCATTTGCATCTGGAGTTTTTTGGTCAAACTTCATATTGCCGGTGATTAAAACTTTTTGAGGATCAGCTCCAATATCAATGACTCTTTGATAGTCAACCAAAGATTGCATCCCAAAAGTTGACACTTTATTAAAAACTTTTTTAAAGAACCGTCCAAAAAACTTATAGCGGCGACATGATTTAGATGAAATTCGACCGTTAACAATTACTGATGGTATTTCTCTTTGATGAAGAAAAAAAAGAAAGTTGGGCCAAATTTCAGTCTCAGTATGAATGAAAATACAAGGATCAATGATCGTAAGCATTTTTTTTACGATAAAAAAAAAGTCATAAGGGAAATAAATAAGAAAGTCTATTTCGGGAATTTTTTGCCGGGCAGTATCATTTCCCGTGGAAGTAATCGTTGAGAACACTATTTTTTTTTGGGGATATGCTTCTTTAATCTTTTTAATGATTGGTATCGAGGCGATAACTTCACCCACTGAAACTGCGTGGATCCAAATAGGGCGAACGCCCTTGAGTTGATCGTTAACTGATTTTGGCATGAACCCCATCCTCTGGCATACGCCCTCGCGGTATTTCTTTCTGGCTACCAAGGCTACCAGAAGAACAGGGAATGCAATGATGGACAAAATATTATAAAAAATATACCCCATATAGTATGTACTGTTTAGTGCTGTCACCTTATACTGCCATCTGGTTCTTTGCCGCGAAATTGTGATCCTTCCTCGGAAAAGAACTCGGGATAAACTTTTTCGATTTCCACCCGGACATCAGTCAAGTTTTTTATTATCCTATCAGCATAGGTGTTATTCGGGTATTTATCCAAAACGCTTTTTAGAAGTTTATAGCTTTCCAGAAGATAACTCTTTTTTTGTTCTACGCTTGTAGAGTTCCTGGCTTGAAGAAACAACTGACCCGCCTTTAGCCTCCGCGTACGAGCCAGGCCATCGATAGCTAAAAATTTCTTTTCTTCAGCGTCAGGTTTATAGGCAGTACCTTCAAGTTCTTCATAGAGTGCGATGGCCTCTTCAAAATTTTCCGATTCGAGCAAACGATTTGCTCTTTCCAATTTTTGTTTTCCCGTTTCATCGCTCAATTCAACTTGTTTATTCCCTTTTAATAGCGCCTCTGTTTTAGGGATAAGCGCAATTTTTTCCTGCATTGAAAAAGGGTATTCCCCGGGAGGAAAAGACTTTTTAAGCGAGGACATGAGTGCTTGTGCTTCTAAATACTTTGACATTTTAATGTCGTTATCTATCTCTCGTAGCCTTGCATCGATTTGGTTCCTTCCTTGTTCGGTTAACTGATTAAGAAAATTTTGAACTCCACTCTGGCACGCAAGATCTAAGCATTCCCTTTGAGCTACAATGCCTAATTGATATGCCCCCAGAAAATCACCTTGCTCTTGAAAAAGAGCGCGCGCTTGATCTAGTTTGTTTTTTACCGTTATATCCTGAGGTCCGGTCTGCAAAAGCGCTGCCTTCCCCTTTACTTTTCTATACCATATTTCCTCATTCATATAAAAAACATTAAGCTTCTGGAATATCTCCTGTGCAAATTGGGTCTGTCCATTATTAATCAACCATTCTCCAAGTGCAAAGCATAACGGTGCGTTTTCTGAGGTTAGGGAAAAATCTTTGGATAAAAGTTCTTCAATAAGGTTGCGAGTATCTTCCCCTTGGTTCAATCGGGCGAGGGATAGCGCATAGTAGGCCTTGCTGTTAAAATTTATTTTTTCCCCAGATTTAATCTTGACAAGCTGTTCATAAAGATCTACTACTTTGTAGTAGTTATTTTTCTGGTAACTATTGGCAATCTCATCCTCTAATTTTTGAGAATTTAGTCTATTCGGATATTCCTTCCCGCGTAAAGATTCGGAGGATTTTAACGTCGCAAGATAATGATCAACCAAATCTAAATAAAATATTTCGCGTGACAAAGCAGTGTCGCCAACTTTTAATTTTTGCTGCAGGATTTTAATCCGTTTCAAATCTTCGAGATAAACCGCAAGCATTTCATTTTTTTTAGCAAGGTACGCATTGTCTTCAGATAATCGTCCTTCGGGAAGCGAAACGCTATTTTTTTCAATCTCTTTCTGAAGAGCGAATATAAGCTCATTGAGCGTGTCTTTCCAAATCACTTGGTCTTTTTGGAGCCTGAGCTTTTGAGCCTTTTCCTGAAAAGATTCTTGATGAACTTTTGGTTCTGAAGAAACTTCTTTAACTCTCATGCCATCAGGATAAGCGCAACTAACCGTAATAAGTATCATTAAGAAAAACCACCATCGTACTGCGCAACAGAACACCATCCGGGACCTCCCTTTTATTACCAAGGACTCTGGGTGCTGAGTCGATTGGTTTGAAATGGAGTAAAAAATCTCTGCGGTCTAAATGAGTTACCTTCTACTTGTCCATAAGAATACACTATTGCTTCACCCTCCAAACCTTCTAACGACGAATCTAAACCAAGAGGCAGCCCGCTCCCTTTATCAACCGGAACAGCTATTGCCCCTTCAGGGTTTGGCAACAAAAGATTATTTTCCGAAAGAAACGCAAAGTCAACGGGATCCATACTTTTGTGAAAAAGCTGATTCCTGGTGACTTCATTCGCCACGTCAATCCAAATCGGTAACGCTCCCGAAGCACCAAAAATCCGAAAATGATTGTTTTTCATCGGGGTATTATCATCATATCCAACATAAGCAGCAATCACAAAGGAGTTCGGCAAAGACAAATCAAAACCTTTTTCGGAAAAAGCCGGAATAAAGCCGATATAGCTTGAGTTACTATACTCATTTGCTGTGCCTGTCTTTCCGAGAGTAGGCACATTAAAGGTCAACGTATTGCCACGAGATCCCAACTCCACCTCGAGTTTAATCGAATCTTGAGCTTTATTGCCGGTCCCATAGTTTACAACATTTTTTAAAATCTGCGCTATCATATAAGTAATATGATGATCAAGCACTGGCTTATCATCGGGGAGGTAACGGTAAATGTCTTTTCCCTCGGAATCGGTAATCCTGTCTATAATAATAGAGCTTTCCTGAGAAAAATCGCCCTGCACAGTATATTGTTTTCCATCGGTAAAGGTGGTATAGGCGCGCAAAATCTCCAAAACACTAACCGCACTTGGTCCCAAGGGAAAAGAAAGAACCGGTTCTAATGGAGTAGTGATGCCTAAACTTTCACAAAAATTTACCACGTAAAGAAGTCCAACCAATACTCGGTAGTCCCTGATCTTCCAAAGCGTTATCATATCATAGGCACGGTTCATTTTAATCTTTTTGAGCTCCCTTTCCAGAGACTCACCTAAGTTGGATACTATCACGGAGCGGATTTTACCCTCGATCAAAATTTCTTCCGCAGAAAAGCCGCTATGGATAAGCTCGATCACCTTTGCATAACTTAAAGGAATAAACCCTTTTTCCGCTAAGCCGTCACCGTAAGCAACGACCTCTTGTCCTTCCGACACACCAGAATAAAATCGACCCAATAAATCAGCGTAATTTGCAGGATTAGTGCTTTTTAATTCATCCCATTTTTTAAGCATCTCAGCGTTGAGGCGAACGAAGCGAAAAAAATGTTCTTTCAATAACCTTTCTTCAATTTCTTTTTCCAAGACATCTTCCTCATTTTCCGGTACCAGGTCTGGCCGGTATTCATCAAACCCTACTCCGTACTTTAAAACCCGTAATGCTTCAGCCTCCTTGGTTCTTCCCTCAAAAATAAGGTCAGTAACCAGTTCTTCCTTCGCAGCTTGGAAAGCCGATTCTCGAAGGTCACTCTCATTTATTCTAATGCCCCACGAATCTCGAATTCGTTTTTGAAAAGCCGGATAATCTTCATTTTCCCGGGGACTCAAATCCACTACATCTGCAATCTGCTTAAATTGAGAAAAAGAAAGTTTATCACAAAGGTGATAAAGGAGCCAGACCGAGGCTACATTTTCTGATTTCGCTCCCGCCCACGCTAAAGAAACTTTCTCATATGGGCTTTCGTGATCCGGTCGAGGAAAATAAAACTGGTTTTGAAAAAGAAAAATATCGCGCCGGTTTTCCAAAGGATCGAGGATATTCCATCCTACCTGCAAAGCTGCGGAATATACCAGAGGCTTAAACATAGATCCCATCTGACGCTTGGCATCAACTGCACGGTTAAAATAACTGTTTTCAAAACCTCCAACCATCGCCAGAATCTTACCGCGCTGTGAAACCAAAAGCCCCCCTTCAAGTTTCGGTTTTTGCTCTAAGTCAAATAAAAACATGCCATCCGGCAACTTGTCGCGTACATAAACATATACTAAATCACTCACTTTGATCTGAGATAGCAATTCTTTAACATCCTTTAGGGTTGACTCCGCCCACATCCCCACTTTGTACTTTGCATAGGCAGAGGCCAATTCCTTTAAACCCCCTTGGTCAACTTTTCCTATAGCCTCCCCTACCCTCACGAAAATTCCTAAATCCTTTCCTTCTTCGATTTTATTTTCCACTTTGCCGAATACAAATTGACCAATTTTCGGTTCAATAACTTGGGGTATATCCAGATGAGCATACCGGGCTTGGATAATTTGTCTATTATACCCTGAAAGCGAAGTCTCAAGCTGTGAAATGTGCTTGCGTAATATCAGATGACTTTTTTGTTGAAGCTCCCGGTTTACAAAGGTATAGATTTTAATTCCCGAGGTAGCGATATTGCTTATGCCATGATCACCTAAAATTTGTTGGTATTTTTCCGATTGAAGCTCTTCCCGAATGTAATCTAAATTTACATTGAGATCAAAATAAACCTTTCCTTCCTTAAAAGGTATCGGGGCCTGGAGCAGTTCTGTGTACTGTGAAGGGGTAACCATGCCGAGCTTTGCCATATTCCGGAGGACGTAATTTTTTCGTTCAATCGCCCGTGCCAAAACTATCTTCCTTTTTTCCTGATTGGGTTGCACGAGAGGATTATACCGATTAGGCGCCCGAACTGCGCCGGCAATAAAGGCACATTCCAGCAGATTTAACTGGTCTGCTGGTTTGTCAAAAAAATATTTCGCTGCGATCGTTAATCCCCGACCCGTCCCGGTTACATAAAACTGGTTGGTAAAAAACTCAATAATGTCTTCTTTTGAGAAATGGGCTTCAAGCTTGAGCGCTTGAGCCAATTCTATAAATTTAGCTTCAAACGTGCGCCCACTCCGTTTAAAAAGGTTTTTGGCGGTTTGCTGGGTGAGCGTGCTTCCACCCTGAATGATCTTTCCTGATTTCAGGTTTACTAAAGCCGCCCGAAAAATACTTAACGGATCAACCCCGGAGTGGTAAAAATAATTCTTGTCTTCAGCCGCAATTAAGGCGTTCACAAAATCTTTGGGAATGTCCTGGTATTTTATATAAATACGGTGTTCATTTTCAAAAAACACTCCAATCAAATTTTTCCCGTCATCATAATAAACCGGCGTTTCCCTCGATAATGCATCCATTATTGCCTTTCGCGTAAAATCTTTTCCCGGCTGCGCAATAATAAAATAAAAGTACAGAGCGCAAAGAACACCAACACCAAGCAATCCGATCAAAAGAGCAAATAGTACCATTGACCGAATTTTTTTCAAGAACCGGAAAAAAATAAAAAATGGGAAAAAGAGTATTTTTATGATAGCTTTAGATTTCATTTACGATAACCCTACTCCATCTATTTTAGCCCGGCAATCCGGACACCTTCCTTCTTTAATCTTGTATTGCGAAACATTAAATCCCTTTCTTTCAATAAGAAGGTGGCCGCAGGAATAACAATAGGTGTTCTCAGCGGTTTCACCAGGAACATTTCCCTCGTATACATAACGAAGTCCAGCTTTAAGTCCGATCTCACGCGCCTTTTTCAAAATTTGAATTGAAGTCCGGGGTTGATCACTAAGCTTATAAGTTGGATAATAAGCAGAAATATGCCAAGGAATGTTTGCATCGAGATGAAAAATAAAATCAGCAATGTTTTTAAGTTCCTCATCCGAGTCATTATAGGTAGGAATTATAAGAGTGGTGATTTCTAACCAAATCCCCAGTTGTTTGTATAATCGCAGTGATTCTAAAACCGGCTCGAGGCTTGCTCCGCATATCTTTTTATAAAAAGCATCAGAAAAACTCTTGAGATCCACATTGGCGCCATCCAAATGGGGCTGAATGTTCCGGAGAGCTTCGGGGGTTATATACCCATTAGTAACAAATATATTCTTAAGTCCTTGCTCATGTGCCAACACAGCGATGTCAAACGCGTATTCATAAAAGACTGTCGGTTCAGTATAGGTATAAGAAATAGAGCTGCACTGATATTTTTTTGCGGTTTTTACAATCTCATTTGGAAAAACATCCTCGCCGACAATTTTCCCATGATCCCGAACCAGCTGAGAAATACTGTAGTTCTGACAGTGTCTACAGCTAAAATTACAGCCGACCGTAGCGATCGAAAAAGAGCTGCTCCCGGGGTGAAAATGATAAAGGGGTTTCTTTTCGACCGGATCTATCGCCTGCGAAATACATCTCCCGTATACTAAACTATAAAGAATACCTCCTTTATTCTCCCGCACCCCGCAAATTCCTCTCTTCCCTTCTTGAATGACACAACGATGATTACAAAGCGCGCATTTAACGTCATCACCCTTCAGTTTTTGATAAAACAAAGCTTCTTTCATTGCGCCTTTTCCGTATTTTTCGTCATAAGACCAGTCAAGAAAAAAACTCCCCCCATTGCCAGATAGGCTATCGAAAAATAGGGGGAAGTATTTACCCCTAACACACTGACTATTCCACTGCCGGTTATTTTATAAGCATGGATGATCCCGACAAAAGAAAGCAGACTACCAACGACCGCCCAGCAAGCTGCTTTAAAAAAATCTTTGTCAATCACATAGACCACTATTGCCGCCAAGATCATCGATGTTAGAATAAAGCCCCGCTCTAAAGCAATGCTGCTCGAGGGGTATGCTTCCTTATAAATTCAGCTCCCAAAGCCCCGATTAATACAAACGCATTTATTATTTTTACATTATGAGACCCTGAACTCGTTTCAGGGTCTCATAATGGATTGGTTTTAGATGCTGAAACAAGTTCAGCATGACACTTCATTTAATGCGTTTGTATTAGTTCTATTATGCCGCTTCCCAAACATGCCAATAAGCCAACCTTCCAGGCCATTTCCGGACTCCCGGTTTCTAATTTTACCGGGAGCATAACAAAAAATACAAAGGCAAATAGACTCGGAGTGTTAATGCCAAACGGGAGAGCAGTTACATCGCTGCGTTTCTCTCGGCGAGAGCACTTCCGTGCCTGCCACGCGTAAAAAACATTACCAATAAAAATTGAAATTGCTGCTCCGGGAAGGATTGTCCCAAAAACTTTTGTTGCGCTTATACCGCAAACCTGTTGACAAAGAGCACCGATGACAATGAGTTGCATCAGGTTATCTGTCATTAAACCAAAAAAACCGTCAATATCCTCTTTAACAAACAAAGCCATTTAATTGTGTGGTTTAAGATCGCTCTTTTCAATAACTGGCATCAGGAAAAGAACAGATCTGCCGGGTCTTATCCACCATTTTATACATTT
>DATEXU010000271.1:0-9928 GCA_035256645.1 Thermodesulfobacteriota bacterium
CGCTGAGATTATTGATGAGCAAGCAATTCTTGCGGGGTTAAATTTTATCGGCAAACCCGTCTCGCCGGAAGAACTTTTATTTAGCGTGCGAGAGGTGCTGGATAATTAAGGATTATCAATCTTAATTGCTGAAACAGACAATCTCATTCCCATACCGCACAGTGTTATTCCCCATACCAAACAATGTCATTCCCCGATTTAATCGGGGAATCCAGTTGCTATAGTGAACGACATAAATAAAGAGGCATTCTCCTTTTGCCATGTCGTAGCCCTCGCTATTGTCATTCCGGGCTTGACTGAGCCTGCCCCGTACTTGATACGGGGGAATCCAGGGGACAGGTAAGAAGTAACTCAATTTAATCGCTTCATGAGCCACCCCTCTGGATTCCCGCTGGAGTTTATCCTCGCGAAGGCGGGGACGGGAATGACGCGTTAGGGAAACTGCGCCGAAAGAAAACACATCTTCTATGTCAACTTATTTATGTCCCCACAATGTCATTCCCCGATTTAATCGGGGAATCCAGTTACTAAATCCTCATACAAATCCTTCCAATTCGGATTCACCTTTTCAATAAGATCAATTTTCCATTTGCGATTATATTTTTTCAGTCTTTTCTCTCTTCTGATTGCATATTCTGCGTCTTGAAATTGCTCATAATATACCAGCTTGTCAACTCCATATTTTTCTGTAAATCCTTCGGCTAATTTATTCTTATGCTCCCAAACGCGCTTTATTAAATTTGAGGTTACTCCTATATATAAAGTGCCATTCCGCTTGCTTGACAATATGTAGACATAAAAATTCTTTTCCATATAGTTATGGATTCCCCGGTCAAGCCGGAGAATGACAAATATTCTTAAGCAGAATTACCCACACTTTTTCACGATGAGTTTATTTTTTAGGTCGAGGAAAAGCTGGTGCGCTTCTTTGGGTTTAAGTCCTTCGTGCACAACTCCTCGAACTGCTTTGATCATTGCCACCGGCGCCTCTGATTGAAAGATATTCCTGCCCATATCCACCCCCGCAGCGCCTTCCTGGACAGCATTATAGGACATCTGAAGAGCATCGAGCTCAGGGAGCTTCTTGCCTCCTGCCATCACTAACGGGACCGGGCACGAAGCGGCAACCGTGTCAAAACCATCGGGGATATAGTAGGTCTTAATGTAATGGGCGCCCAGTTCGGCGCAGATCCGACACGCGAGGCGGAAGTATCGAGCATCCCGGGCCATATCCTTGCCCACGGCAGTAACCGCGAGAATAGGAATCCCATAACGATTTCCCCTATCCACCAAACGGGTCATGTTATGTATGGATTGGGTTTCGAATTCTCCTCCGATAAATACCTGCACCGCTAACGCCGATACATTGAGCCGGACCGCATCTTCCATGTCCACCGCGATTTGTTCATTGGAAAGTTCCTTCAAAATGCTCGGTCCGCCGGTCGCCCTAAGAACGATTCCTCCTCGATAGGTTGGCGGTATCGTGGTGCGCAAGATACCCCGGGTGAGCATAAGGGTGTCGGCATAGGGAGCGAGGGGAACGATGTTTAAATCAATCCGTTCAAGCCCTGTTGTCGGTCCTTGAAAGTATCCGTGGTCAATTGCCAGCATCACGGTGCGGCCGGTATCAGGATTAAATATACGGGAGAGGCGGTTTTTCATCCCCCAATCGAGGGCATGTGAACCTTTTAAAAAAAATCCCTCAGTCTTTACGGGAATATCGAGACCATAATCTTTTCCTTCTTGATCTACTTCCGGCATTGTTTTCCTCCTTGATAAATTTTTTAGATTTGCAATTCAGTTTTGCACGTTTTTATTAATCAGGGCATACCGTTGCTGAGATTTAATGTACTCGCTCGTAGTTGATAGCGCATAGCTGATAGCTAAAAATCATGAGCTAACAGCTAACAGCTTAAAACTTAACCCTTAAACCTTAATCCTTGCCCCTTTTTTATTCCTGGGGCCGGATAATGATCTTAATTGACTCATCACCTTTTTCTACTAACTCGAAACCCTTAACGGTTTCTTGAAGACCAAAACGATGGGTAATCATATCGTGAACGGGCGCGCGCCTGGCGCGAATAATTTCAAGAGCAGTCACGCAATCAGCAGGGCTGCCGGCATAGGTTGTGGTCAAAGTAATATCTTTGCGCCAAAACACATCGTTGATGGAGAGCGGTATGGCGACATTTTCTCTGGTGGGGGCGAAGAAAAGGATAGCGCCGCCTCGTTCGACCGCCTGCAGCGCTTGTTCGAAAGCGCCCTTGACACCAGCGGTCACAATGACTATATCCGCGCCACGTCCCTGGTTGCGCTCGCGAAAAAGCAGGGATACATTTTGGCGTCCGTCTATCGTATCGTCAGCGCCAAACAGTTTGCCGGCCTTAAGCCGATAGGTATTCACATCAGTGGCAATGACACGCGTCGCGCCCAGGGCTCGGGCAAGGCTGATAAAAAGCAATCCCGAAATGCCGCTTCCCAGCACCAAGACACTTTTTCCGGGTTCGAACTTAGCCGCGCGCAAACCACGGAGAATGCAGGCGAGCGGTTCAACGAAGGTTGCTTCATCATAGGTCATGGTATCGGGTATTTTCCACGTTCCCCGGTCAACATTAATCGCCGGAAGGCGGACATATTCACAAAAACCACCGGGATCAAAATGCGTGCCGGAAAGCAATGTGTCGCAGACCGTTTCATGACCACTCACACAGTAATGACAGGAAAAGCAGGGAACATGATGAGTCGCGGCGACGCGATCACCTTTAACAAATGATTTTACTCCCTCGCCAACGTCAACCGCTTCTCCAGCAATTTCATGGCCCAGCACCAACGGCGCTTTATTGATCCGGTACCATTCCATCACATCGCTTCCGCAAATACCACTCGAATAAATTTTTACCAGCAGCTCACCGGATCCGATCAAGGGAACCGGCATTTCCTCGAGCCGGATATCATGATTACGGTAATACATGGCAACGCGCATGTGAGAATACTCCTTTACTCTTTTTAATACCCCGTCTGCTTGCGCCGGGGTGAGACGCGGCGTTAAATAACCGCTCATGTCATTCCCGTGAATACCCTGAAGGGCACAAGAACGGGAATCCAGAGGGTAGGCATCAGGAACTAATAAAAAAAGTACTTGGTCGCTTTGCCTTACTTTCTGGATTCCCCCGTATCAAGTACGGGGCCGGCTCAATCAAGTGCGGAATGACAGAATTAAAGTCTTTGATACCCCACTGCTTGCGGCGGGGTAGTTCATTGCATAAGTAACAGTTTCGGGTGAAATTAGTTTAAGAAAAATACTTTTGGGTGTCAAGGAGAAAACCAGGTTAAAAGGTATTATTTTCTTGAGAAAAAAGATATTCTTTGTTAATAAAAAACTATTTTTGCCGCATTAAAATTCTTAAGGAGAATTTTCTATGGGTGGATATATGGGTAAATACTTGATAGTTAATTTATCCAATAAAAGCCATGAGGTTGTTCCTCTTACCGACGAATTTTATCGAAAGTTTCTTTCCGGGTATGGTCTGGGCGCCGCGGTGATTACTGAGCGGCAAAAGCCGGGTATCGATCCCCTTTCGCCCGAAAGCTACTTCGGATTTTGCACGGGGCTGCTCACCGGAACCGGAGCTTTTTTTTCCGGACGATACATGGTGGTCGGCAAGTCGCCGCTTACCAACACCTGGGGCGATGCGAATTCCGGCGGCTTTTTCTCAATGGAATTAAAAAAAACAGGCTATGATGCGGTTTTTTTCACTGGTCAGTCCGATAAACCGGTTTGGGTTTACCTTCATGATGATAACGTGGAAATAAGAGATGCTCGTAACCTGTGGGGTAAGGATGTCGTTGCAACTGAAGCAACAATCAAAAAAGAGCTAAGCGAAAAAAAAATAAGAATTGTCTCGATCGGAATAAGCGGAGAGAAACGTTCGCTTATCTCTGGAATTGTCACTGACGGAGGACGGATTGCCGCGCGCTCCGGCCTTGGTGCGGTCATGGGGAGTAAAAATCTGAAAGCGTTTGTGGTGCAAGGCACCAAAGAGATTCCGGTAGCGCAACCAGCAGCAATGGCAGAGCTCAATCATATTTTTCTTACGGGGTACAAAAAATCAAAACTCATGGACCGGGTCTTTGCCCGTCATATGAAATTCGGGGGGCGGATGACTAATTTTTTAGCCCGGCTGGGAATCGAGGGAAGTCCACCCCAGCCGACGTTGATTCGAGAAGCTTTTATTTTGCAAGGGACTTCTTCTTTAACGGTCATGGCAACGATGACCGGGGATTCCCCCATTAAAAACTGGACCGGTGTCGGCGAAGTGGATTTCCCGGTTTCTCGGGCGGATAAAATATCTGGCGAAGAACTTACCCGGTATCGGAAACGGCGTTATCACTGTCAGGCATGTCCGCTCGGATGCGGAGCAATCATAACGATTAGGGATGGCCGGTTTCAGGGAACTGATGGACATCGTCCGGAATATGAGACGCTTTGTTCTTTTGGAGCGCTTCTTTTACATGATAATCTTGATGCGATTATTGAACTTAACGAGATGTGTAACCGGGCAGGCATTGATACGATCTCTCTGGGAGGTGTCCTTGCGTTTGCGATTGAGTGTTTTGAAAATAGCCTTATTAATGAAAGTACGACCGGAGGATTAAAACTCGGCTGGGGAAAATCAAAAGAGATTCTAACCCTGGCAGAGATGATTATCTATCGTGAGGGCATCGGCGACCTTTTGGCTGATGGGGTAAAACGGGCCTCGGAAAAGATCGGGAAAAATTCGGAGAAGTTCGCGGTGCATACAGGAGGCCAGGAACTCCCCATGCATGATTCTAAGCTCGATGAAGGTTTTGGAATCGCGTATCAGTGTGAGCCAACTCCGGGAAGGCACACGGTTTCTTCCTATTTGTATGGGCCAGTTATGGGAGTTGATAAACAATTTCCAAGGGTTGAGAAGATGCTTAAGGAAGCTCAGGATAAAGAGACACGAAATATTGTTTGGTACACTGCCGGAAGTTTGTTCATGCAGCTGGTCAACTGCGCGGGAGTCTGCCAATTTGGGCCTTTGACCGGGATATATCCTTTGGTCGAATATTTAAACTTTGCGACGGGCTGGGATCTTTCCGCGGAGGAATACCTTAAGACGGGAGAAAGGATATTAAGCTTAAGAAAAGCGTTCACGGTCCGCGAAGGTGTTACACCGCAAGAGGTTCGGCTCCACCCTCGCGCCGCAGGAATCCCTCCACTCAGCAAAGGGCCAACCCAAGAGGTAACACTTGATATGAATAAACGGGAAAAAGATTTCTATGCCCTGGTGGGATGGGATTTAACCACAGGTGGACCAACCCCAGAAAAACTCAAAGAACTTGGCCTCGATGACCTTTTTAGCTAAAGAGGCCTTCACGACACTATTTGCGCATAGTTCCCTTTGTTCCGAAAAACAAATTTCACCCTCCCCTGCTTTAGTTACCACGTGAAAAATATCTGCTATAAAGGTCTTTCTTTTTGGTTATTACTCCGGCAATTAAACAGCACAATATGTCATTTCCGCGAAAAGACTGTGTTACAATTAGCCATTCACCCTTCGACACGCTCAGGGTGACGGCTAATTCATTGATTTTTAACGGTCATGGTGAGCTTGTCGAACCATGAATTGCCTTGCGACACAGTCTCGAAAGCGGGAATCTATAAGTAATAATTCTGGATTCCGGGTCAAGCCCGGAATGACACCGAAAGATCATAGGGATATTGATTTGCCGAGGCAATAAACGCGCTGACAACAAAACTTGAACCCGATTTTTAGCTATGGTAAATTTTAAAACAACGCATCACCTATAAAGGTTGCAATCCATGAAAAACCAGGAAGTGGCTAACTTTTTTAAAAAAATTGCAGACATGCTGGAAATAAAAGGAGAGAACCCTTTTCGTATCCGCGCTTATCAGAAGGCTGCTCAGAATATTGAAAACTTAGCTGAAGATATTGCTTTAATTGCGCAGCGCAACGAACTGGATACCCTTCCCGGAATCGGGAAGGACCTGGCCCAAAAAATTACTGAAATCATCACGACCGGAACTCTCGAAAAATATGAGGAGTTGAAAAAAGAGATACCAGAGGGGTTGATGGAAATCATCACGATTCCGGGCCTTGGTCCCCGAACAGCCAAGGCGCTCTTTGATGAACTCCGCGTTGAAAACATCGACCAGTTGGAAAAACTCGCGCAAGCGCACAAGCTGCAAGGACTGCCGGGAATAAAGGCCAGGACCGAAGAAAATATTCTGAAAGGGATCGCGCTTTATCGCCAAAAGTTAGCGCGGGTGATGCTCAGCACGATGCTTGCTCTTTCCCGGGAAATAACGGGCGAACTTAAAAAATTAAAAGAAGTAAAACAAATGAGCGTGGCAGGAAGTGTCCGTCGCCAACGGGAAACCATTAAGGACATAGACATAGTGATCATTTCTCCTCAACCGGAAAAGGTAATGGATTTTTTTACTCACCTTCCCTTTGTGGAAACTGTCCAGGCCCAAGGAAGAACAAAATCAAGCATTCGGGCACGGGGAGGTATCCAAGTAGATCTCCGCGTGGTGGAACCGGATTGTTTTGGAGCAGCGCTTTGCTATTTTACCGGCTCCAAAGCCCATAATATCCGGCTTCGGGAACTGGCAGTCACGAAGGGCCTGAAAATAAATGAATACGGAATATTTCGGGGCGAGAAAAAAATCGGCGGCAAGGATGAACAGGAGGTTTACGCTTCGGTTGGATTGCCTTTTATCCCTCCGGAACTTAGGGAAGACCGGGGTGAAATTGAAGCAGCGCTGGAAGGAAAACTTCCGCATTTAGTGGAACGCAGGGATATTCGGGGAGACTTTCACGTCCATTCTCTTTATAGTGATGGGGCGGCAACCCTGGAGGAGATTGCAAAAAAGGCCGAGGCCATGGGGCTTGAATGGGTAGCGATCTGTGATCATTCTCAGTCTCTTAAAATAGCCGGAGGATTGTCGCCTGCCCGGATGGAGGAAAAGATTTCGGCAATTCAAAAAATTAATCGGAAAAGAAAAAAAGTTAAACTGCTCTGCGGGTCCGAGGTTGATATCGCCAATGATGGCGGCTTGGATTATCCTGATGACTTACTCAGGAAGCTTGATGTTGTTATTGCGGCTATCCACAGTGGTTTTAAACAGGACGAAAAAACCTTAACCAGCCGAATCATGAAAGCCATGCGTCACCCCCGGGTGCACAGTATTGCCCACCCCACCGGACGCCTCATCGGAGAGCGGGATGCTTACGCTGTCAACCTGGAAATGGTGCTTGAGGAAGCAGCGCGAACCAATACCGCCCTTGAGATTAACGCTTATCCGCAGCGGCTTGACCTTAACGATATTTACTCCCGGGCAGCGAAAGACAAGGGCGCAAAACTTACCATTGGAACCGATGCCCACAGCCTTGATCAGATGGAATACCTTGAACTTGGGCTTTCGGTAGCGCGGAGAGGATGGCTGGAGAAAACAGATATTTTAAATTGCCTGAGCTATAACGATGTGATAAAGGTTTTAAAGAAAAAAAATAAATGAAACTATAATGAACGACATAAATAAAGAGGCATTCTTTTTTTGTCATGCCGTGGCCCCACTATTGTCATTCCGCACTTGATTGAGCCTGCCCCGTACTTGATACGGGGGAATCCAGGGGCAGGTAACAAGTAGCTTAGTTTTATCGCTTCATGAGCCACCCTTCTGGATTCCCGCTGGAGTTTATCCTCGCGAAGGCGGGGACGGGAATGACGCATTAGGGAAACTGCGCCTCATGTCAAAAAGCTTAACTTGATAATTCCCTGTAACTTGCTACAGGGTGTCGTTGTGTCATTCTCTGGCTTGACCAGAGAATCCAGTTTCTTTGTTTCTGGATTCCCCGATCAAGTCGGGGAATGACGATGTACTTTGTATAGTTTTTGGGATACCCCGCAGCTTACTGCGGGGAGGTTCATTGCATTTGTATTAGAAGAGATGTGACTATGTATTATGATATGCCCTTATATCGTCCTCCGAGTGAAGCGGATTCGCTTATTTTCCAGGTAACCTTAGGGTGCTCCCACAACCGGTGCGCTTTTTGTATCATGTACCGGAAGAAAAAATTCCGTATCCGGCCCTGGGAAGAACTCAAGGCCGATATCCTCAAGGCCGCGCTTTCTTATCGCGGGATAAACAGGATTTTTCTTGCGGACGGTGATGCTGTGGTCATTGATACGGATTACATGCTCAAGATTTTGAACTTCCTTTATGAAAAGTTTCCTGCTCTGGAACGGGTGAGCGCTTATGCTAATCCGGCTAATCTTCTGGAAAAATCAAAAGAAGACCTCCAAAGGATCCGCAAGGCCGGCCTCCAGATGTTATACTTTGGCATTGAAACTGGCGATGATGAGCTGCTTGTCAAAATAAAAAAGGGAGCAACGGCGCAAGAACTGACTATCACTGCTGAAAAAGCTATTGACGCCGGTTTTGTGCTTTCAGCAACCGTTATTCTTGGCCTCGCCGGGAAAAAGGGGAGCGAGCGCCATGCGATTGAAACCGCACGAGTTTGCTCAGCGATCAATCCTCACTATCTTTCCGCCTTAACTCTTATGTTTGAGGGTGATAACCGATACTTTTCCCGTTGTTTGGGGAAGGATTGGGAGATGATGGACAAGCTGGAAATTCTCATTGAGCTTCGTACGATGATTGAGCACTTCCACTTAGATAAGTGTATTTTTCGCAGCAACCATGCTTCTAACTATCTTGCCATCAAGGCGACGCTTAATCACGATAAAGAGAGGCTTTTGAAAGAAATAGATAATGCTTTAAAAAACCCCGCGCAGCTACGGCCAGAATTTTTGCGGGCCTTATAGAAAGGAAGGAACCATGACGATTAAATTTAAATCAAAAACTGGCAGTATTATTTCCGAAAAGGCCGAGGCGCTGGTTCTGCCTGTTTTTGAAGATACGAAGACATTGCAAGGATCGCTTGATGTTATAGACAGAGCCACGAAAGGATTGATTAAAAATCTTCTCTTGAGCGGAGATTTTCTTGGGGAACGATATAAAACTTTCATGCTTTATCCCCAAGGAGCACTATCTGCCAAGAGAATAATTTTGGTGGGATTGGGAAAGAAGGAAGAGTTTGACCTTGATGTCATGCGCGGAGCCGGGGGTAAAGCTTTTCAGCATGTGCGGGATTTAGGAATAAAGACAATCCATCTCCCCGAAGACCTTCTTGACGCCAAAGGATTTTTAGTGTCTGAACTGCTGGAAGCATTTCTAACCGGAGGAAGTCTGGGGGTTTATCAGTTCCGGGACCTGATAACCACGGGAAGGGAAAAAATAAAAGAAGTTGATGAGTGTGTGGTTGTCTCGCGAAAAAAAGACAGGACCAAGATAATAGAATTGGTCTTGCGTCAGGTGACTATTCTCAGGGAAGCCGTATATATTGCTCGTGATTTGGTGTCCTTACCAGCCAATAAAAAGACGCCCGCTATGTTAGCTCACCAAGCGCGGACGATTGCCAGGAACAACAAATTACAGTGCCGGGTCATTACCGAAGAACAGGCTCAGAAAATGGGAATGGGCGCCTTTCTGGCGGTTGCTCAGGGAAGCCGGGAACCGGCGAAGATTATTATTTTAGAATACACCGCCAGCCGAAATTTTGGACCTCCTCTGGTCATCATCGGAAAAGGGATTACCTTTGATAGCGGTGGCATTTCTCTTAAGCCTCCTGATAAAATGGAACAAATGAAAGATGATATGGCTGGGGGAGCTGTGGTGATGGGAACCATGCAGGCAGCAGCCCAAATGGAACTTCCTTTAAATTTAGTGGGGATTATTCCGGCCACGGAAAATCTGCCGGGAGGAAAAGCGTATAAACCCGGAGATGTTCTCACGTCTCTGTCGGGTCAGACCATT
>DATEXU010000272.1:0-12032 GCA_035256645.1 Thermodesulfobacteriota bacterium
TTTGGGGATAACGAGCACGGCAACAGCCGGAGCCAGATAAGCCATTTTCTTGACAAACTCTCTCCGGCTTACTTCTTTTCCATCCTCTTTTTTCTTTTTTTCCATGGCTTTTGAAAACCTCCTGATAAAATTTATTTAAAAAGTTTTCTTAGCAAAAAAAATTGCAAGCGCCATCAGGGAAAAGCGCTTTAAGATCAATGGATAAATTAAATTTATGCACCGTTTGATATCAGGGTCACCGGGCATTCTTCAGGGAAAGTAATGTTGCCTGGTTCACCGGCCTTCGCAACGCGGGGGGCAGAGAGTAGTACACCGGCCTTCGCAACGCGGGGGGCACTGCGGGGTACAGACCCCGGTACATCCCTGGGCGGCGGTATATTTAGGAATAATGAGTACGGCAACAGCAGGAGCCAGATATGCCATTTTCTTGACAAACTCTCTCCGGCTTACCCCCTTTTTTCTGTCTCTCCTTTCTTTTTTCATGCCAGAAAAATCTCTCAATTAAAATTTATTGGGAAAAACCTTCCTTTATTTTTTTAAGAGTCTCTTCAGCTACTCCTATCTTTTTTAAATAATCATCCACCGTATGCACATTGGAGCACGAGGAAATGGCATTTCGTGCCTCGACAATTCCCTCCGTTTCCATTCCTTCTTTAAAGTAAAAATTTGCCAGTGTAGCCCGGTAAAAAGCATTCTGGGGATCAAGGGCGATAGCTTTATTATAGGAAGCCAAGGCTTCTTTTTTGTTTAAAAGCTTCTCCCACACCATTCCGAGGCTAAGCCAGAGTTCCCCGTCTCGCGGGCAGAGGGAAAGCCCCTGTTTCAGGGTTTCTTTTGCCTTATTCAGGAAACTTCCTTTATCCCCAGGAAACCAGGACCGACAAAAATAGAGCCTTCCCAATCGTTCAAAAAAAGTTACATCTTTTGGATAAATGGAGATGGCTTTTTCATAGAAAGAGATAGCATCAAGCCACCCCCCCTTTTTTTCTAATGTCAGGGCGTGATTATAACTCAGATTAGCAAAGAATACCACCCCTATATAATAAAGTAAAACAATGTAAAGTAAAGAAATTGTTCCTAAAAGTATTATTTTTTTTGCTCTATTAAATTTTATTTGGCTACTCATACGATTTTTTCAACCCCCCGATCATTCCTAAATAGGAAAAGAAGAGAAGAGCGTTGGCTGGAATTTGAAGGTTAAAATCAAAAACACTGTGAACAATTATAGCCAGGACGCCAACAGTGCACCCCAGGGAAATTCCTCGCTTGAGTGCACTTTTGGTATTAAAAAATATACTAATCCCCGCCCTGGAGGCAGAAAAAATGAGCCACAAGAAAAGCGGAAGAAAGAGCAATCCGAGCTCCGAGGTGAAGTGCAGAAAGTCATTATGAGCATAGGTGTAGCGATTGGTTATGCCGGCAGTCCGAAAGGGAGGGAAGGAATAAGCAAAGGTGCCCAACCCTGTTCCCAAGAGAGGATGGTTCTGAATGATTTGCATCGTGCCCCTCCAGACCCTAAGCCGAGTTTCAAAATTAATAGGATCCTTTAGAAACTGGCCAAAGGTGGAGAGTCGTTCTGAGATCGAATTCAGCCCGACTAAGGAAGTACAAAAAAGGATGAAAACCACTGCTGACACTACCCACATTCTTTTAGAAAGCAGCCCCTTTTTCTTGGCCAAAAAGGCCATAAAAAAAAGAGACAAAACCGCCCCAATCCACCCGCCTCGAGAAAGAGAGAGAACCAACGCGATCACCATAAGGGCTATGCCATAGCTTAAGATCGCTTTTTTCCCTTTATCAGTTACGTACAGAATTAATCCAAGAGCAAGAGGGAGGCAAAGTTCCAGAAACCCGGCAAAATGGTTGCGGTTCACATACGTAGAAGAAAGGCCCTCTTTCCAGGCAGGGGTCCCCATGGTAATGGCATACTTAAAAAGGCCAAAAAGGGAAAGCGCTATTCCAGAAGCAACGACGGCAAAGGAAAAAATAATCACCCGGTTTCGATCAGAAAAAAAATTTTGAACCAGAAAAAAGAGAACAAAGCACAAAAGAAAAAACCCCAGTTTTCTTTCGGTGTTTTCGGGATAAGCAGAAGAAAAATAAGAAAGAATTCCCAAGAGAAGGAGGCAAAAGAGGGGAAGCTCGAGACCTGAAAACTTGATGGTCTGGCCTTCCCTTTGAATAACGTTAAACAGAAAAAGGAAAAGGGACGTTGCCAGGACAGCGGCAACCAGGCATATATAAACAGGATCTACTGCCCCTCGCACTATTGGGGCTAAAACCAGAACCGCAATAGTGCTCCATACAATTATTGAGTCAGATAAGGGCAGGATTTCCCCCTTAGGACCGGGGACGATCGCATTTTTCGTCCATCCCATAATTTTTTCCGAAATAGTAATAATAGTATTTGCTTTTTTTCCGATCTATCCCATTTAAAACAACACCGATAATAGGAGCGCCGGCAGCCTTGAGAGTCTCCGTCGCCTTTTTTGCTTCTTCTGGTCTGGTTACGCCTGCTTTTACTACCAAAATACTGCCATCAGAATATTGACTGAGAACCGGAGCATCAGCCATGAACAACGGTGGGCCATCAAGAAGAATATAGTCAAAAAGATCTCGACACATGGAAAGGACTACTTCAAACCCCCGCGACGAAATGAGCGGCAAAGGGTTATGAAGAGGAGGGCCGCTGGGAAGCAAGAAAAGGTTTTCTGTTTCCGTATTAACTAAAAGGCTGCGTATATTTTTTTCCAACCACGGAGAATTTCCTTGGAGCTGAAATTTATCCATAAAAGATTCGACCACCAGACCATCTTTTTTTATCTCTCCTTCGGTAAATTCATAAAAGCCTTCTTCGGAGGAAAAAAGAAGATTCAGGGTTTCCGAAAGGTGGAGGTTGAGGAGGTTTTCCATTCGTTCCGGCGCAACCGATCCCATTGACAAAAGCACTGAGCCTATCCGTTGGTTCGCGCTTTTGGCTAAATCTAACGCATCATCAAGACTTTCTTTTTCGATCGCCTTGGTTCTTAAAAGTATTTGGCCCAATCTTTTTTCTATAGGGCGGTTTCCCCAGCAAAGGTCAATCATGGCGCCGCGATCAAATAACGCCAAAAAGTTTTTATCGCCCTTAACAATTTTTACCCTTCCACTTTTGCCCCGGGTAAAGATTATTCTCTGGATATCTCCGAAGGAAAACGTATCGTTCAATACCCCCTTGTTTTCTAAGCAGGGAAAGTCGCGCAAGAACTCCGTGACCCCCTGGTTTTTTTGAGCGAAGGCGTGACTGAGGGATGGTTTTTTGAAATCAGCATCCACTATTGCCACGCGAAATCCTGACTGGGCGAGCGTGCTTCCCAAACCCTTAACTAATGTTGTCTTCCCCACGCCGCCGCCAGGGCCGGTGATAAAGAGAGTCTTCAAGGGTTTTCCTAAAGACTGGAAGCGTAAGTTGGTGGCGAGAGTCCGCAATGACTCAGAAAGGTCTCCGCTCAGCTCCCCCCGGGCAAGGGGTTCATCTTTAGGAACCAAAGAAAGGGTGGGCAGTTTGAGATATTTGTCCACATCCTTCTCTTCTTTTATGGAGCGGTCCATATATTCCAAAAAAAATGAAAGACCGACGCCAACGGAAAGGCCAACGATAAGCGCAAGAAACATATTCCTCGCCGGCCTCGGCTTTATCGGAAAAAGAGGGGTTTGGGCTTCTTCTACCAGCCGCACATCTTCCTGGCCGATCCCTTTTAACACTTCCATTTCCTTAAAATTGGTGAGCAGGGACTGATAAAGTTCTTTGTTTGTTGTCACTTCTCTTTCCAGCATGGCATAACGGAGTTCTTTTCCCGAAAGGGAGAGGTTTTCGTTTTCCTTATCCTTCATTTGTGAGGAAAGCCGCGCCTCCTTGCCCCGCAACATGGAAGTTTGTTGTTTTAAGGCGGCAATGGTTTTGGCGATCTCGCGCCGGAAGCTTTCTTGGAGCTCTCTTATTTTAGCGTTGTTTTCCACCATCGCAGGGTGTCTTTCTTTATAGGTCTTCTTTAACTCCTCCTGTTCGATGGTCGCTTTAATAAGATCAGCCCTCAAATCAAAAAGAAGCTTGTTGTCTAAAATTGCCGGCGAAAAGTCTTCTGTGTTTCCGCCCTTAAGCATCCGTTCGAGATCCCTAACCTTCTCTTCCAATCCGCTGGTTTCCACCTTGGCGGTGAGCAGGTCACCGCTTAACGAGCCTATATCACGGGCAGAAATATCTTTTTCCCCTTCGAGCGAAAAAATTCCTTCTTTCTGTTTAAATTCATAAAATTTTTGTTCGCTCTCTTGAAGCTTTTCCTTCATTTTGAAAATCTCGTCCGAAAAAAAGGAGAGGTAGTTGCGGAAAGAATCAAGTCGGCTTTCGGATAAATATTGGAGATAGCTTTTACAGATGGCGTTAGCAGCATCCCTGCAAAAGACAGGATCAGAATCCACCACACTTACTTCAATGAGGCGCGTATCGCGGATAGGAACAACTTCTATTTCGCCCTGCAGAAAACCAGCCCAGGTGACATAGGGGTCGTCTTTCACCGGGGAGGTTTTTATTTCCGGAGTTTCTGGCGAAAAAGAAAATAAAGAAAAAGGGAATAAAAACCAGGTTTTTATTTTTCCCAGATTTTCTCTTACCTCTTCCTTAAGGGTCGGCTTTTTTTCTTCTTTTCTAGGCTCGTTAAGCCTTAAGGCTTTTGCCGAACGGGCAAGAACCGGAAGGCTTTTTATCATTATCGAATGGGTTTTAAAAGCCAGGGATTCAGAATAATCGCTTTCCCAGTATCCTCCTCCCGGGTTAAAGGTGGGTGGGGCGAGCTTTTGTTCTTTTCCCACTTTTATTCGAGCGCCAGCCTGATAGATCGGCTGGACAAGGAAGGTGCCGAGCCCGACGGTGGCAAGAAAACAAATCACCGTAGCGATAATAATCCATTTCCTTCTTTTTATGACTTCCCAATAATCCAAGAGGTGAATTTCTTGTTCTTCGTTCATTTTTTCCTTTCCGCTTAATATTTAAAGTCTTGACTCCGGGACATAAATCCTGTCTCCGGGCAGAAGTAAAGGATCAGATTCCTTTCCATCCCGGATTTTTTCCAAATTTATTTTAATTATTTCTTCTTTCTCCGCTTTTTTTCTGGTTATGGTTGCCCGGTTAGGAGCCGCAAAAGGGTCAAACCCTCCAGCCAAAGCACAGGCATTAAGAGCGGTGAGGCCTTCTTGATAATCATAGGCCTTGGGATCTTTTACTCTGCCCAAAACGTAAACCTTGGAAAGAGCTTGCTTGCCCCGGTATTCTTTTACCGTTACATTAACAACAGGATCGACAAAGTAATCCTGCGCAAGCGCCCCTCTTATTTTTTTGGAAAAATCACTCAGGGAAAGATTGGAAGCCGGAACATCACCAAGAAAAGGAACAGAAACCATTCCCTCCCTGGAAATCGTTAAAGTGGAATTGTTTTGCTCCTTGCCGCCGGCAAAAACGGTGAGGACGACAACGTCTCCCGGGCTCAGTTTGTATCCTTCCTCGGCAAAGGTTGCTACCGGAAGGAAAAAAGAAAAGAGCACAAACCAGGTAAAAAAAATTTTTCTTATTTTTTCCACAACTCTGCTACCCCCTTGATAGAAAAAAAGACCCGATTTTCTTTATAGCCACTGTTTATTAAATTGGAGTCCCTCTCAATTCGGGTGTAACCGAGCGAGAGGATCAACCACCGTTTCAGCGTGTATTGGATTAAAAAGTCTCCTCCGTAAAGCTTGTCGTTTCTTTTTCTCAAGCGCCCACTTTCCGTGAATCCTTTTTCCTCATCATACCCCAGGCCTTCGAAGAAAATCGAGGCCGCGAGGCGCGTCTTCGAATAAGGAGAATAAAAAAAATCCAAAGAAGCCCGGTCAACAGAATAGTAAGAATTGCCCATGCCGAGATCAGCCGGGTAATGGGAAAAAGAAAGTTCGGCTAACATTTTTTTTGTCTCTCGGACAAGCTTTGCCATCCCGATCATTCGGGTCGTATCCCCGACCTGTCCCTTAATTTGTTTATCAAAATATTTTTGTTGGGCGCCAAAGGAGATTTCTCCCCGGTAGCGGGGATTAAACTTGCGGGTTATGCCCACAACGGCTTGGTACGCATTATAATTGGTTGAGATTTCATAATCCCGGGTTAGAGCCCGTGCGTCAACGTAGACATTGGTTCTTGAATTAAGCTCATGCCCTAACGTTACATCCACAGAATACGCAGAGGAATTCTCGTCGCTGGGGGTGAGGGTCTCCAGATAATGGAGCGTATCAAAGCGGAATTTAAGCCTTAGGGAGGTCCGGTCGCTGAGCTGATGTTCAAGATACGGAGAAACCCAGTTTCGGAAGTACTTAGCAGCAGAAATTTGATTTGTGGCAAACGATACATCGGTTGGTCTTCGGGAAAGCAAAAACAACTCCTCCACCCCAACTTTTAACCGGTCATTGATCATCCTTTTTGCCATGAGTCGCAGATTGTGACCAATATAATCCAACTCTCTCAGATTAATCCCCGGAGCAGAATCAAGATCAGCATATTTTGTAACCGCCATCTGATAATCTAAGGCGATTGCATACCGCAACCCTCGCGAATTAATTTGAAGCCCAGGGGTAATACACGTTATAAGGTCCCGACTCTGATTTTTTTCCGTAGAGAATATATTGTCGTCGTATTCATTTTTTATATCGAGGGTAAGGGCAAAAGGGACCCTTCTTTCTAATTTAAACTCTTTTTCATAAGCGCTGCCCCAATATCCTTCCTCCATAGGCCCATAAATAAGGCCCCAATAACTTTCCTCCTCAGCCTCCACGTCGGGGAGCCAAGCTCTCGATTTTGTAGGGAAAAAAAGAAAAACAACAACGAAGGTAAAGACAACTCCCTTTTTAAACCAATTCATTTACCTAACCGGAGAAGCAGGAGTGGAATATGCTTCCGAAAGCGCAGTGGCATAAGGGGAGATCTCAACTGGATTTACCGCCCCCATAACATCTTGTAAAAATTGGGGGTCATTGAACAGGGAAGCAGCTGTGCCGCCGTCAACACTCTCTCCGCAGGCGCAATCTATTTTATATCTTTTTCCTTCTAACTCGTTTACCACCCCCTGACAGGAAATATCCTCCCTTTTTTCCAAGGGTGTGCTGATTTGATAGGCAACCTCTGCTAAAAAAGTGCAGTCAACCGGTTCATCCATTTTAGCTTTTTCGAAAACAGGATACTGGGCTTTGACAAGAAGGTTTTTTTTCATCTCAAAGAGCTTTGCTTTGTCCCAATTTTCTGTATCCTTGGGGAGGAAAAATTCCAGACCCACGTACTTTACGGCAAGATCAACAACCTCTCCCTGGGTCATTGCCGAACCCAAAAGATTTGTAGTTGCGGCAGGTTCTCCAAAAGATAGGGAAGGGGAATAACATCCAAAAAATACTATGAGTATTAAGAAGATTTTTTTCATTAATGAAAACCCCCTTTCTTACTTTCTTAAAGGATTACTCATTGCTAAATGTTTCTATATATACAAAAAAATTGGCAATTTCAAGAAAAAACATTAGGTTTCGCCCCTTTTTTAACAAATTTTCTTTAGGGCGTAAAAAAATTGAGACCTTCGCAAAATATGTTTCTGTCATCCCGAACTCGTTTCAGGGTCTCAGAACGCGTTGATTTTATTAGATGCTGAAACAAGTTTATGACATGACGCGCTATTTTATGACTTTTGCAAAAGTCTCAAATTGCGAGGGCTGAGAAAAGATTTTTTGAGGTTGAAAAACATTTTGGGCGACGGCAAGGAGAGTTTTTTACATAAGGGGATCAGGACGGTTTCATCCGGGGAAGATAATTGATAACAAATTGGAATTTTGGAAAAACTCGAGGAAGCCGCATCAGATTGAAAACCATAACCCCGATGCTTAAACGATCAAGCCAGGAAGACATGGGCCAGCCAAAATGCACGGTGATCTGACTCTCCTGCATTTCATACTCCACAACTTTCAGGACAGCAACCATTCGCTGATATAAACTTGTATTGATAAGGGGAAAACGATAGTGGTTGGTCGCCAGTTTGTGGGGAATTCCCTGGCGCGGGGAATAAAACGTGACGTAGGCTTCATTGTCTTTGGGATTGTTTAAAGCTTCTTCCCAGGGTCGTCGGAAATAGATATGGATATCAGGACTGGAGGTTTGAGCCAACTGGAGAACCATCTCCATTTCGTTGTCAGTCTTTTCAATCTCCTTGATCTCCGGCGCTCGCTTGCGCGCCACCACAAAACCAGCTAACAGAACAATGCCGGTTACTGCCGCCCACAACATGGTACCGTGGGGTTTCTTGATCGCCAGAAAGACAAAGCAACTCACAAAAACAACCCACATCACGAGCGTAACCAATCGGCTGGTATTAAACTGGATTACCTCCTTTGTCCCCTTGAAATAACGATAGATAAGAAGAGACCCCATGTTAATACAGAAACAGGCGATCAGGCCCAGGGCATACATATCGGCCAGGATCATCTGTCTGCCCTGGGTGATAAAGATGATGGTAGAAAAGAAAATGGCATTAAGGAGGTGAATGCGGTAGAGCGATTGACGGCGGTTGGTGGCTATGAGCCAAAGGAATTGATAGCGATGTGCCGCCCGCTCCATCAGTTCGCTGGAGGCCACAAAGGCGGTATTAACCGCCATGGTTAGGGTAAAACTGGCAAGGACGCCCACCGCCACCCCAAAAGGAACGCCATTGACTAACGTAGCAAAGTAAGTGATCAAATCACCTTCGTGTTTTGCAAAGTCAATATTCGCGGATAGAGCCAAGGCAGCCATTGCAGGAGTTACCAGGCCGACCGTGATGGCTAAGAATATATACGCCTTTTTTGTCTCCTGCCAGTTCCGCACCAGCCCGGTGGTTTGAAGCACTGATTCAACCCCGGAATATGCCAGCACGCAACTGGCGACAGAAGCAATAAAAATTTCATAGGTCCCGATCCAGGAGCCGGTTTGTAAGCGGGCATGGGTTTGATGCATGGCCTCTTTGAGACGACCTATGGAGTCGCCATCCAGGCCGATGATACCGGAAACGATCAGGTTCAGGAAGATGAAGGCAGCCGCGATAAAGATGGTAAAGGTAAAACGGGCGTTATCCCGGATCCCCAGGATGTTGAGGCCTGCCACCGCCCAGATGATTACCAGAACCAGGGTTATAATTGCCGATTGAGATAAAGGGAAAAAAGAGGAAGCATTGAGCACCGCACTCACTGCGGACAGGCAGGCAGTGAGGGTGTAATCTACCATGATCGAGGCCACGGCCACAAAGGAAACCATGGGGCCAAGCACCAGATAAGAGAATGAATAAACGCCGCCGCCAATGAGTTTATGGTGCTCAAGAATCTCGGCAATCTCCACCAGCCGGGTGGTCATATAATGGATGAATACAGCAGTAAAGGCGATAAAGAAAATAGCGCTGACGCCGATAAAGCGGTAGGCTTCAGCCGGAGCATAGAAGACCGAGGTGAGTTCATCCATGAGGGTAATAATCGCAATGGAAAGCCAGGTGAGCAGCCAGCGCCCCTTGAAGTAGTAAGAGAGGAGGCCTGGTTTGCGAAGCAGAAAAATGAAGAGAGCAAGCAAAGAGAGGTTAAGAATAAGAAGAGTTGCTGTTTTCATCTGAAGGAACTTTTAAAGCTGTTTTTTTAACTCGTTAAGAAATGTTTTGAGGCTCTCTTTTCCAAAAAGGCAAAAGACCACTTGTTTAATATTCGTTTTTCCCTTCAAGTACTCAATGGTCGTGGAAAGCATGATGTGGGCGCACCGGTCGAGCGGAAAGCCGAAAATGCCGGTGCTGATGGCCGGGAAAGCCACGCTTTTCAATTTATTTTCTTCAGCTACCCGGAGGCTGTTTAAGGTGGCATTTATTAATTTTCCATCTTCATTTCCCTCGCCCATCCGGGGACCGACCGCGTGGATTACATACCGGGCCTTTAAATTTCCTCCGGTGGTGATCACCGCGCCTCCTACAAACGTGCCCCCGATTTTATCACACTCCTCTTGAATTTTTGGCCCACCCTTGCGTCGGATTGCTCCGGCTACACCGGCCCCGAGCTGGAGAGCCGCATTCGCAGCATTGACAATCGCATCAGTATCCATTTCCGTGATATCGCCTTCGACAAGCTCGATAATGGATTTATTGATGGTTTTCTTCATATAAAAACTCTCCCTTTTACTTAACCGGGCCATTTGTTAGAGCGATACCTTATCAAACCACTAAAAATATTTCAACCCCCGCTTATTTTAATGAAAAACATAAATGAATTAGACTGGTTTGACTCATGCCCAACGAACCAAGGGCTTGTTTTTTGTTGACTTTTTCACCCCACTACGATTAAAAGGATAAAAATACCAAATCCAAAAGGAGTTGATTGCGGCATAAAAGAAGAGTTTCTCATGGGAAGGGTTTTTGTGATTGATGAGAATAAAATAAGGCCGGATTGCCGGACGAAAAGGTGGAAGGCCTTTTACATTTTTTATGTTAAGGAATACCAAAAAACTTATGAGAAGTTTTTTGTGCTCACGATGACTTTTTATACCAAGTCGCCTTCATTTGCATATCTTTGTTGTCTCCTCGTCATACTCCTCGACGTCGATTCATCGTCGTCGCCTCGATCTGCTTTTGAATGCAACTTGGTATTAACCGGAAAGACGAAAAGATCATGAGAAAAAGAAACTTTTTGGTTTTCGGGATGGCGTTTCTTTTGTTGTTCACAAGAGTTTCTTCCTTAAAAGCCGAAGAAGAAGATATCGCTGCTCTCGTAAAAAAAATTTCTCCCTCGGTAGTTTCCATTTTTGCCTACGATGAGACCGGGAAACTCATTAGCCAGGGGAGCGGATTTTTTATCACCGCCCAAGGCGAGGCAATTACTAACCGCCACGTACTGGAAGGCGCAACCTGGGCGGAGATAAAAATCGCCGCGGGGAAAATTTATCCGGTTAACCTGGTGCTGGCAGAAGATGCGCCCGGGGACTTAGTCCGGTTTTCAGTAAACATCCCGGCCAGCAAGGTGGCGCCTCTTTTAATAAGCGCTGTTGTTCCCAGCTCAGGAGAAAAAATAATAGTAATCGGAAGCCCGCTTGGGCTTGAGCAGACGGTAACCGAAGGCAGTGTCTCCGCAGTGCGGAATATGCCGGGGGTGGGCAAGATGCTTCAGATTTCAGCTCCGATATCTCCGGGTTCGAGTGGAAGCCCGGTGATTAACCTCAAAGGCGAGGTAATCGGCATTGCCACCTTGCAGATGGTGGAGGAAAAGAAATTAAACTTCGCGGTTTCAGGGGAAAGGATTACAAAGCTCATTGCCGGCAAAGGCAAAGCCCTGGCTACCTGGGCAGAAAAAAGTAAAAAAGAGGCTAAGGCAGAGAAAATTTTCCGTCTCGGAATGAGTTGGTACTGGTCAAAAAATTATGAAAAGGCGGTTCCCTATTTAGAGGAATCAACCAAACTTAACCCCCGCGATGCGGATGCGTTTTTTTACTTAGGCGTAACTTACGGGGACCTCGAACGGCATCAAGAGGAAATTGATGCTTACAAACAGGCAATAAGAATCAATCCGAATTATGCTGATGCGCAGTATGACTTGGGAGTAGCGTGCGGGTATCTTGGTCGCTGGCAGGAAGCGGTTGAGGCTTTTAAAGAAGCAATCAGGATTAACCCGGATGATGCTGAGGCGCGCAACAACCTGGGGGTAGCTTTCAAAAACCTTTCCCGCTATGATGAGGCGATTGATGCTTATAAGCAGGCACTAAGGATCAATCCCGATTATGCCAAGGCGCATTATAACCTGGGGGTAGCTTACCTTGGTTCAGGCGATAAAAGCTCAGCGATCGAGGAATACAAAGTTCTAAGCGAGTTGGACAAAAAAAGCGCGGATACATTGTTTGCGTTAATTCAAAAAGAGAACTAAAGGAACATTCTATAATCCCTTCTGTTAAGCTACTTTTTTTCTTGACTTTTTAACCGGTTAGTATTAAAAAAAAATAA
>DATEXU010000273.1:0-5048 GCA_035256645.1 Thermodesulfobacteriota bacterium
CTCCCACCGCGGAATAATCAAAGCCGTTTAAAATAGCGGTAGTAAGATGAGTTACTGCTTCACTTCGCGAACCTTTGTAAAGAGTAGTCGTATCGGTGAGAAAAGGAAGTCCTTTGTGTTCCTTGACTTTATCAACGATAACACGCAGAAAAATGGGACGAATAAACGCGGTATTTCCCCGTTCCCCAAAATGGAGTTTGATCGCCACCGGCCGATTGGGCTTTGTCCGGGATTTGATTTTCACCTTTTCTAACAGCTCTTCCAGCTTTTTAAAAAGGTTTCTTTTGGTTGTTGCTTTTAGGTCGGAAAAATAGACTTTGCTTTTCATAGGGTGTCTTATAGATAAAAATTTTTTAGCTGCCGGTTCTAAATCCACCCACTCTCCCAATTCCCTTGAGATAAAACTCAAATAGGATTCTTGTCTCTTTATCTCTTCCTTCGGTCTTGGGGAGCATGCGGTAGGAGAGGATGGTGCCCCAGCATTGGGGGTGATAATCAATGCCGAAGAGGTTCTCAAGAGTTTTATCCTCACGTAAATTGAGGCGGTTTTGAAAGAACAGGCTTGTCGTTTGAGTGAGCACAAGCCCTACCCGGGAATCAAACTCCTCAAGCCCTTGAGTGAAAAATTGAGTGCCCGCTAACGTATCTACTTTCCCTATCCCGCCTTTTAAAAGTTCGATGCCCGCTAAATAGTTGGGTTGTGAAGCGTTAAATCCGGTATCTTCTGATTTTGTATAACGGTATTCAAGCTCAAGATAATCTTTTCTCCGGTCTTCAAGATTGATTAATCCATTCACTATGTCGAACTCCATGTCGTAAATATCATAGGCAAGATTAGATTTTAACCGCATCCACGAGAGTGGCTGGCTTCTTAATTCCATGAAAAAATCGGAAAAAGGGTCATCCGAAGTAGTTAAGTCGTAATACTGGCCTAACCGGAGAAACAGAATTTCTTTTGTTGAGCTTGTACCACCCGAAGAATAGGATTTACTCACCAGACGATTAGTGACTGCCAAAGCAAGCCGGTTCTCTTCCGCCATATTGTCAAACTCATCATATTGAGGTAAATCATTTTGGTTTCGGTCCGGGATATACGTGTAAAGAAACTCCGGTTGAATAGTGTGTCGGATTTTATTTCCGGAACCTTGATCGTAAATTTTCATAAACTTGGTTGAGAGGTTAGAGGCAAGATGGAATAAGCTTCGGGTGTCATCCAAACCGTCATCATTACTGGTATTGAAATATGAGGTCTGCAGTAACCCAGCCTCGGTCTGGAAAAGGAAGTTCTTCGTCACGCTCAGGGGCAACGTGACGCGGGGATCAACCTCGAACCGATTCCCCTGTTTGGTGAGCATTGTCGGATACGAAGGAGTTTCCGCACCTTCCTCCCGGTAAAAATGGGCAAAATCAGAATCCAAGGAAAAATATAACGGGGTACGCGGAACCGCAATCGGGATCCCTGCCAACGTGATTTGGGGGTAGCGTTGCAGGGTGAGGTCATTGCCCTTGCCTTTCAAAGGGTCACCAGTATCATTATGTTCTAAAAGGTCATAGTTATATTCGGTATCCCCTGTTAAGCTGAAATTTTCCCAATGTTTGGTAAGAAAAGCTGAAGATTGAGTCCTTTCTGCCGAACGGCGGTTTGTTTGGCTTCCGTAATCATGGTAAAACTGCCGGTCGCTCACCAGATCTAATTTTGCCCGTGCAAAAAATGTCGGATCAAAATCTTTTTTCCCCTCATAGATAATATTCCACCGATCTTTTTCCCTATCTAAAAGATCAGAATACTTTTCTCTTCGATAACTATCCTTTTCTTCAATGAAATAACCGTAAAAACGCCCTCTGCTGGTTTCACTGGTAATGTAACGGTATTCCCCTCCCAATCCCACCCCTTTTTTAGTTGCTATATCTAAATAGAATGTGGCATCCGTATTAGGAGAGATTGCCCAGTAATAGGCATTGTCAATCCTTATTCCCTCAGTGCTTGAACTTCCGACTGAGGGCGTTAAAAATCCGCTCTGCCTTTTTGTTTTTGCCGGATAGATGAGATAGGGGAAATAGGCGACCGGAATATTCTTGATTTTGAACTTGGCGCCTTTTGCCTTAGCCAGTCCTTCCAGGGTAATGTCGACCTTTTTACAGGCAAATTTCCACGCGGGGGTTTTACCATCGCAGGTAGTGATTTCACCGTCGGTGATTCGATATTGATTCTCTCCCAGCTTTTCAATATTCTTGCCGTTAAGATACAGGTTTTGTTGTTGGTAAAAAATCTTGCCTTCTTTGACGATGCCTTCCTTAGTCCCCATGTTCATTTCAAGGTAGTTACATACCAGGTTATCCCCTCCTTCTTCTTTATAAAACACATGACCATTGGCTCGTGCTACCTGAGTATTATAATTATATTCAACATAATCCGCCTTTAAGGTCTGATCAAGCTGTTTAATTACCACATTTCCTCGCGCGGTATAAACGCCGGTTTCATTATTGTAGTTCATCGTATCAGCGACTAGTTGGACAGGTGTTTTTCCAGGCTCAAATTTGGAACGTGGCCGAACATTGGTGGGTTCCTTTTTACGAGGCTGCAGATACGGCGAGCGATATTCTGCATTAGCCTCGGAGCCCACTATAAATAAAAAAAATATTAGCCCAATATAAAGTAAAACTTTTCTCATATTATATCTCAACTTTTGAGAAAAAAAGCTCACGAGCTTCTCCTATGGTAAATAACGAGCCGGTAACACAGATCAAATCATCTTTGTTTGCTAAGGATAGTGCTTTTTGTACTGCTTGTTTAACATCCTCAACAACCTCTCCGCTATTATTTAAAAACCGTGCGGCTTTGAGAAGGAAAAAGGGAGAGGCAGCTCGATCTGTCTTGGGTTGGGTGAAGATAATATGGTGTCCTAAAGCAACGATCCGTTTAAGAATGGGCTTTATTGATTTGTCTTTCATGATCCCCATAACTAAGAAAAGCTTTTGATAGGAGAAAGTTTTCTTAAGTTCCCTCGTGAGCTGTTCTATTGCGGCTAAGTTGTGAGCGCCGTCTAATAAAATTTTTGGATTTTGATTAATTATCTCCAGACGGCCGGGCCATTTCATCTTCAATAATCCTTCCCTGATTGCCTTTTCCGTTACTTGATACCCCTGGTTTTTTAAAATTTCGGTTACTCCTACTGCTAACGCTGCATTGTGAATTTGGTGTTTGCCAAGGGCATTAATCTTAAGTTTTTTATAGCTGGTAAAAAGCCCCTGATAATCAAACGTTCCCCCGTTTTTTTCTTGAATGCCAATATGCTTTCCCAGTCGATATACTATACTCCCCATTTGCTGACATTGGGAGCGAATTTTAGCAAAAATTTGAGGTTGTGTGATTGCGGTAAGCAGTATCCCATTTTTTTTTATAATACCGGCTTTTTCTCCGGCAATTTCTACCAGGGTTTTTCCCAGATACTGCTGATGCTCTTTAGAGATATTGGTAATTACAGAGACCAATGGATTTAGAACATTCGTGGCATCTAACCTGCCCCCCATCCCAACTTCAACCACAGCCAAGTCGACTTTTTTTTTAAGAAAATAGAGAAATGCCAGGAGAGTAGTGAACTCAAAAAAAGTCATACAGGTAACCGACGTTGGGTCACCCTTGGTGCCATCCTTCTTCTCAACCTCATATTGTTTTGTTCTAATTAAGCGGGTTAAATTTATGACCTCGTCATACGAAATTGGTTCTCCCTGTATCCTGATCCGTTCTGAAAAATCCAACAGATGTGGTGAGGTATATAGCCCAACCCGATACCCCGCTTTTTGAAAAATTTTGGCCACAAATGCTGCCACCGACCCCTTGCCATTAGAGCCTGCGATGTGGATAGCTTTCAGGTTTTGATGGGGGTTACCGAAAGCTTTAAGCATCCGGACCATATTTTCCAAACCAAGTTTTATTCCAAATCTTTGTAAACCAAAGAGAAAATCAATAGTGTCTTTGTATGATTTAAAGCACAACGTAGATTACCAACATGCATTTTCATTAAGCGTTATCAGGGAAATCATAATGGTTCGATATTCTTATGGATAGCCTAACAAGTCTACAAAATAATTTCAAACCTTTATTATTTTTTTGTCTCTATGATAATGTATTTTACAATACTAAAAAAAATTAAATTAAATCAATGCTTAAGTAATTTTTATTGTTAAGGTAAAAGAGAAAAGGAATAGGGGCGGTTATTTTTTAAGAAAAAAAGAATTGAAATCAGTCTTGAACCCAGCTAATATTATAGTTATATTCATAAAGTTTTAATGGCAGCCTGCAAGTATTTGGATGCCCCAATCAATGAGGTAAAATAAACAAGGGAGAACAAAATTATGGTTAAGTCAGAATTGATTCAAAAATTATCGGAAAAAGGCAACATCAGTAAAACCTTGGCGGAGACGGTGGTAAACCTAATTTTTTCGAGCATGCTCCAGGAACTCAAAGAAGGAAAATCAATTGAAATAAGGGGCTTTGGAAGTTTCAGGGTGAGGAGTTATAAAGGATATACCGGCCGCAACCCTCGAACTGGTGAAAAAGTTGGAGTGATTTCCAAAAAACTTCCTTTTTTCAGGGTGGGAAAAGAGTTGAGAATTCGACTGAATAAATAATAAGACAATCTCCTTATGGGGCTAATCCGAGTGATTAGCCCTCCTTTTTTTGTTTCTTCCTTTGGATACTTTCCTTTAATGTTTTAATATTGCTACCGAGTTGCAATATTGATATTAAATAATTTTGCTTAATTTTTATATAATTATAAATAAAGTTGCATTTTTAATACAATATTATTTTTTTGGTATTTATTTTGCCGAAAAAATTTAATAAAAACAATATAATTTTTTAAAAAACATTGGCACGATTATCGCTTAGTTTAGAGGTGGAAATTTAGTTAACTAAGCTATTTAAGCTTTCTCCTCCTCTATCCTCCTCATAACGGCTGGTAAATTTTTGCCAGCCGTTTTTTTTACCACCTAAATTGAGCGATTGTCATTACAAAACCGGTAGGACAGGCGTCTCGCCTGTCCTG
>DATEXU010000274.1:0-13190 GCA_035256645.1 Thermodesulfobacteriota bacterium
GTTCTCGATTATCTTTTTGGATTTAATTTAAGTCCTTTTCTCTGGCGCAAGGTCCGCTCCGGCCTCTCCGCCGGAAGAGTGCAATCTCCCGCCCTGCGGATGATCTGCGAAAGAGAACTTGAGATCCGCGCTTTTAAAGAAGAAGAATACTGGACCATCACGGCAGAGCTCTCCACCGCAAAACCAGCCGCTCCTGACACCACGTTTAACGCTCTTTTAACCGCGATTGACGATCGCCCCTTAGAAAAACTGGGAATCAAAAACGAAACTCACGCCCAAGAAATTACCACGGCTCTGCGCGATGCTCCCTTTCGGGTAAAAAAAATCCAGAAACAAGAACGAAAAGACAACCCTTCTCCTCCCCTGATCACCAGCACCTTGCAGCAGGAAGCAAGCACCAAACTGGGATTTTCCGCCAAAAAAACCATGTCCCTCGCTCAGCGTCTTTATGAAGGGGTAGAAATTGGCGGGGAAAGCGAAGGCCTGATTACTTATATGCGGACCGACAGTTTTAATCTGGCCGCTGTCGCCATCGAGAGTATCCGGAGTTTGATCCAGCAAATTTATGGATCGGAGTATCTCAATAAAACTATCCGCCGTTTCAAACAAAAGTCAAAGACCGCGCAGGAAGCTCATGAGGCCATCCGGCCGACAGATATCAAGAGAACCCCGGAGAGTCTTAAACCTTATCTCCCCCCTGACCAGCATAAGCTCTATGACCTTATCTGGAGAAGAGCGCTCGCCACTCAGATGTCTCAGTCGGTTGAGGATCGGGTTTCCGTGGATATCGCCGGAGGTGATAACTATCTTTTCCGCGCTCATGGTTCAATCCTCACCTTTCCCGGATTTAAGAAAGCTTTTCTCTCCGAGAAAGAAACAAAATCCAAACAAGAAACTGACGCTCTGCCTCCGCTTAATAAAAATCAGGAATTAGAGCTTGTTACTCTGAATCCTGAACAGCACTTTACCAAGCCGCCCCCGCGTTACACGGAAGCTTCGTTAGTAAAGGCTCTGGAGGAATATGGCATTGGCCGGCCTTCCACCTATGCGAGCATCATTAGTGTGCTTCAGGAGCGGGACTATGTAAAACTGGAGAGCAGAAAGTTCATTCCCCAGGAAATCGGAATGATCGTTCACAAATTACTGAAAGACCATTTTTCCCAATACGTTGACTATCAGTTTACGGCACGGGTGGAAGACGAACTGGACAGCATCGCCAGAGGAGAAGCGAGCTGGAAAAAAGTGGTGCGGAACTTCTGGGAGCCGTTTAGTCAACTTATCAAAAAGAAGAACGCGGAAGTTAAAAAAGCCGATGTCGTCAATGAACCTACCGATGAGATTTGTCCGGATTGTGGAAAACCTTTAGTGAACCGCTTAGGACCGTACAGCCGTTTTTTAGCCTGCACGGGTTATCCTCAATGCCGCTTCGTTAAACCAATCAGCACTGAAGGGATCTCCCCCGAGACTGAGGACAAAAAAACCGATGAGGTCTGTGAGAAGTGCGGCTTGCCCATGACAGTGAAGCGGAGCCGTTTCGGTCTTTTTCTGGGTTGCTCCGGATACCCAGCCTGTACCAACACCAAACCGCTGGTGGGCGGCCCACGGGAAAATGCTACAGCTTCGGACGAGAAGTGCGAAAAATGCGGGGAATTTCTGGTAATCAAAAAGAACCGTTTCGGAAAAACGTTTCTTGCGTGTCCTAATTACCCAAAATGCACGTATGCGAAGTCAATAAAGAAAAAACCTGCGGCCACCAAAACAGAAGAAACAAACTCATAAACAATGAAACCTGATTTTTACCCATAAATGGGACTGCTGGGCACAAGGGGTGGGGAACGGTATTTTCTTACTGAATAAGGGGTAAATTCGAAATTCTAAGTCCGAAATACGAAACAATAACCAAAATCTCAAATTCAAATGATCAAAACAGACTTTGACGGAAGCGATCAAGGAAAAGCAGTTGGATGTTTTGAACATTGGAATATTCGAGTTTAGAATGATTATGGATTAAGATTTAAGGGTTAAGGGACGAAGGGTTACGGTAAGAGGATCGAGAATCGAGGAAATAGGAGTAAGAAACTTAACACTTAACACTTTAAACTTAACACTTTTTCTTTTAACGAAGCCGTATAGATTCAGATCAATAAGGTGAACCGTGTCTTTCGAAACACATTCTTGCGCCTTACGCCTCGGGTGAGATTTTCCAAAAAGGGAAAAAATCGTATGCAAAAAAAAATTGCTCTGGTTATTTTAATTATTAGCCTATGCGTGATGACCGGGGCTGCCAATGCCCAGGAACAACAAGAAGGACCTTTAACTTTAGAACAAAGTATTGCCCTCGCGCTCGAACGAAGCCCTTTATTCCATTCGGCTCAGGCAGAAGTCACGCGAACAAATTTTTTGCAAAAGGGAGCACGTTCTGACTTTTTTCCAAAACTCACAACCGGATATAACTTCACTCAGTTGAATGAACCTCCCCACTCCAATGTCCCTGCCTTCGGTTCTGTTCCCGCGCATAGAGTCATAACGGGTCCTTTACACACCTATGTCTGGGATGTCACTGTGGAACAGCCCTTGTTTACCGGCTGGTCAATCACTACCAATCATCAACTTGCCAAACTCGGTTTTGATATCGCGAAAGTTCAAGAAATTCAGGCAAAACTTGATCTGGTTAACCAAGTAAAAGTAGACTATTTTTCCCTTTTAAAAGCCGAAAAGATCCTCGGGGTAGCCATACAAACAGAGAAACAAATTGGCGAACATTACAAGGTAGCGGAATCCTTCTTTGAGGTGGGCATTATTCCGAAAAATGACCTTCTCCAATCTGAGGTGCAATTAGCTCAAGCAAAACAATATCTCATCCACGCGGACAATGGGGTCAACATCGCCAAATCAACATTTAATACCATCCTCCGGAGAGATGTTAATGAACCTCTCGAAGTGGTAGATATTCTCACCTATACCCCCTCTACTGAGGTCCTTGATGATTGCATTCACAAGGCTTACCTTAACCGTCCTGAACTAAAAGAAATGGCTCTCAAAGTGGAAGAGGCGCGCAAGCAAATTACCCTGGCAAAAAGTCCTTTTTACCCCAGCCTTTCTCTCCAACTTTATTACGCGAAACAGGGCGATACACCCAATGTGCGTGGCACAAGGTTCCAAGATGAAGAAAGCTGGAATATTTTTACCTCACTGAATTGGACCTTGTGGGAATGGGGTAAGACCTACTATTCAGTAAACGCAACCAAGATTGGTCTCATCCAGGCTGAAGACGCCCGGACCCAGATTCGGGATGGAGTAACCTTAGAGGTCAAGAATGCTTTTCTGAAACTCCAAGAGTCTGAAAAAAATATCAAGGTAACGGAGACCGCTATCGACAGTGCTGAGGAAAATTTTCGCTTGAATGAATCCCGGTATAAAGAGCAAGTAGCTACCACAACCGATGTAATGGATGCCCAAACCCTGCTTACCCAGGCACAGATAAACTACTATAATGCCTTAAGTGACTATAACATCGCTCGGGCGCAGCTTGAGCGGGCTATGGGCGTAGAAAAATAATTATTGTCCGGTAACCTTTATTCTATTTCATACAAATCAGGTGAAAAATGAAACTTAAACTTTACATGGTTCTCCTCTTGTTGGCGACACTCCTTTCCGGGTGTTTTCTTCTTGGGTTTGGCACAGCTAAAAAAAATCCCGAGCAGGAACTCTTTGATGAAATCATGACCGCTTATAATAACCGCGCTTACGAAAGCAGCATCAAAGCTTCTGAAGAGTTCCTTGCCAAGTACCGGAGATCGAAGGTTAAAGAGTCGGTTATGATGCGGATGGGAGAATCTTTTGAAGGGCTTTTAAACCGGGACTATCATGAATTAATCAGTAAAGGGATGGAAGAAAAAAAAGCTCGGGATTCGTTTTTGGCTAAACATGGATCATACCATTGCTGGGAAGTTCGCGAACAAGGACTTCGGTATAATAAGGAGATGTTTCGAAAGCTTTTAAAAGAAAACCCCCAAAGCTTTTATGCTGACGAAGCAATGTATAACCTCATTTCCTGGGAACCGGATTATAAGGAAGACCCGGAACGAGTCCAAAAAGAGATCAACGGATTAAAGGGAGTTTTAACCCAATACCCCACGACGAGCCTTCGTCCCAAGATTTATTTCCAGATGGGATATCGCTTTCAGATTCTTTATGAGATATATAGCTTTTCCAAAAAACACGCCAATAGGGACGAAACCAAAGCCAAAGAAAGTTTTCGTCAGGCCGAGTACCTCTATAACCTCTGTTTGAACTTCCCGGAGGAATCGGAATATTCACAAAAATCATTACGCTATTTAGACCTGTTAAGAAAGCAATCACGGATTTACATCAACCTAAATTGAGCGATTTTCATTACAAAACCAGTAGGGCAGGCGTCTCGCCTGTCCTGAAAGGTGAATGAAATGACCGGACAGCCGGGACGGCTGTCCTACCGTGGTTTGGGCGCCTTAGCAAACAAGAATCGCTCAATTTAGGATCAAATAACGGATTTATCCGGCTGATGAAAAAGTCTTCGTGAACGGTAAAAAATCGCTTTTCGAGGAAAAAATGGAGAAAGTTAGGGCGCACGTTATTATTGAAGGAAGAGTCCAGGGAGTATTTTTTCGGGCGTATACCCAGGACGAAGCTCGCCTCAGGAAAGTGACTGGTTGGGTAAAAAACAGGTGCGATGGCAAAGTAGAGGCGGTCTTTGAAGGAGAAAAAAATGCGGTTCAAGCTCTCATTGACTGGTGCCACACCGGCTCACCTCATGCCTCGGTAAAAAATGTCGAGATAAGGTGGGAAGGTTATCAAGAAGAAGAAGAGTTTTCCTCTTTTTCCATCACCTCTTGATTGTCACCGGCGATTTTCTGGATAACCTCAACCGTATCCCCCACTGAAACTTTCCCGCCAATAAGAATTTTTATAAATATCCCCTCCCGGGGCATTATGCAATCACCGGTTTTATGGTAGATCGCGCAGCGGTCGTGGCAGACTTTTCCGATCTGGCTTATCTCGCCAATAACCGAACCTCCTAATTTTAGTTTCGACCCTACCCCAAATTCGAGTAAATCAATACCTTGGGTAACAATGTTCTCGCCAAAGTCACCATAGTCAAGTTCCAAGCCCAATTTCCTCATCTTCTCGATTGACTCGTTTGCCAACAAGCTCACCTGGCGATGCCATGGTCCCGAATGGGCGTCACCCACGATCCCATGATTAGCTTTTACTTCTCCTGAACCCACATTTTCTTTCTGCGTCCCCTTTTCCTTGCTCACACAAACCGCCAAAATCATTCCTTTCATGTGCCCAACTCCTGAAAAAGTTTACTCGATCGCCTGACGTTTATCTAACTATACTATAGCGTTAACCCGGATTAATTTCAAGAAGATAACCCGATCGGCCTCACTAACCTTCTTTTGATATTAACGTATGCTTTTTTCATCAATCAGGTAAAGCCTAAGCTCCTATTCAATTTACTTGAAAATTATTGGGTAAAATTTTATATTTTAAAAAACTATTTAATGTAACCAGGTTATCGGAGAAATAATAATGCCGATTTATGAGTTTTTTTTGTCCTGACTGTAATACTGTCTTTAATTTTTATTCTCCCACAGTAAACACCCGTAAAATCCCTCTGTGTCCTCAATGCCGGCACAGGGAACTGGAAAGACTCTTATCCACCTTCGCCACGATTTCAGGCAAAAAGGAAGCAGGGGAAAACGACGATATTCCCCTGGGTGAAGCAAAGATGATGGAAGCTGTTCAGATGATGGAAAAAGAGATGAAAAATGTAAAGGAAAATGATCCCCGGCAAATGGTCTCAATTCTGCGGAAATTAAGCAAAACCTTGGGGGTAAAAATGAACGACCGAGTGGAAGAAGCTATGCTCAAGATGGAGGCAGGCGGAGACCCGGATGAGATTGCTTCAGAAATAGCCGAAGAATTAAATCCAGAAAGTTTTTTTGAGGAAAAGAAACCGACAGGAAACCAGGGTGAAAAAATAAGATACAATGAAACGCTTTATGAACTTTAGGGGGAGGGTAAGCGGCTCGCCTATACCCTTACTAAAAAAGGGGGGAGGAGGAGCACGAGCCGCTTACCAATCTCCTTCAATGCCGCATCACTCCGGGTTATTCGAACGCCTTGAACTTCATTGGTATTAATCATAATTTTTTAAGCAATTACCGCACCTGCTAAAATTATCCTAAATTGAGCAATTTTTGTTTGCTAAGGCGCTCAAACCACGGTAGGACAGCCGTCCCGGCTGTCCGGTCATTTCACCCAGTAGGACAGGCGAGACGCCTGCCCTACTGGTTTTGTAATGAAAATCGCTCAATTTAGGTTTATATACTTCTTAACATTACAAAGAGAGCATTCGGAAAAGGTCAACAAAAATTTTTCGATTAATCTTTTTCTGACGAATATCAGAACGACCGCAACCTAAGATAGTAAGGGGCCTAGACCCATTTCTCCTCATCCCGACCGGTGTCTTTATAACATAAAAAAATTTATTCTTTTTTATAAACCTAAAAAGTCTTGATGGAACGATCTCGTGCTTGATAAACCCTCGATCAACTCCTTTTTTCAAAACTCTTTTTGGTGTTTCAGTTGCTATTTTTTGGTTTTTAACCTTTATTGGCAACTATAAAAATCTAGGCCCCTTAAATCAACGCTCAAAATTTCAGGTTGTCTTCTCCTTTCCCTTGAAGTTATTTTCTGCAATAAAACAAAAGTTTACAGCTTTCTCCCTCCTGCTAACAAAGGGAGTAAATTTTCTGGGTCATCTGACTTTTTAGTACAGCGAATCAAGCATAACTATCTGTAAAAAGATTAGAAATGCTCTTTAAAAATTGACACGTTTTCTGTGCTCGATTTCAGCAACCAAAAGAGAGTGAAAAAATCACCAATACAGGTCTTTGTTTCCGGGTTTTTCTGAACTAAACACACTAAAGCCAGAGCAGAAAAAATCTAAACATACAGCGTGTTAACCTTTATGCTAAAATGACATCAATGATCAACCTTCCCCGATCTTCAAGGTGTAATTTCATCTATCAAAAAACAAAAATCGGGTTGATTTTATGCATAACAAACCCGGAAGACCCAATTTTCTTAACATTTTTTTCTTTATTACTGTTAAAGGATAATCAAACTATTACCGTTACCATCGTTTTTTTGGTCGGTTTTCAACCGGTTATGCGGCAAGTTCTTTCAAAAAAAACAGAGGATTATTCGTTGGTCAGGCTTAACAATGGATTCCCCTCCCCCCTCCTCCATCCTTTTTTTATTCCCCTTTCTCCGTTTGTCTATTTTGGTAACAAGAATTTTAATCCTTGTCTATAGGGAAACTAATTCATTTTTATAGGAAAAATTCCCAGGAGTAGGGATTTATCCCAAGGATGGTGAAAAAATCCGTGAGAAAATGGTTTTTAGGCGGGCCTTACTCTTTCCAAAGATCAAGGTTAATCAGTCCAAGCTTAGCCGCATAGCGGATAAGATCCATCGTGCTATGAAACCCAAGCTTTTTCATGATATTTGTTCGGTGGTTTTCCACGGTTTTGATGCTGATAAAAAGCATTTTTGCAATTTCTTTTTTAGAAATTCCTTCAGCAACCAACCGCATAACCTCTTGTTCCCGAGGAGTAAGAGCACGGTAAGCAGAATCCGTGATCTTTGTTTTTGTGGGAGCTTCAATCAGCTTTTTAACTACCTGCGGAGAAATAGAGCTATCGAGAAAATATTCGCCTTTGCCGATCGCATACAGTCCCTCCAAAAGCCGGTCAGAGGCAGACTCCTTGACCACATAGCCCGCGGCACCGGCTTGAAACGCCTCAGCAATATAGTGGATTTTAGAATGCATGCTGACGATCATAACATGAGATTCCGGTAAAAAATCTTTAATGTCACGAAGCAAGGAAATACCATTTTTATCCGGCAAGGAAAGGTCAATGAGAAAAAAATCGGGGCTAAATTTTTTTGCCAGGCGAAGCCCTTCAGTCCCGTCGCCCGCTTCTCCCACTACTTCAAACTGAGGGTCACGAGCAATGATAGCTTTGATCCCTTCCCGAAAAAGAGGATGGTCATCAATAATTATTATGCTTTTTTTGGTAACCAAATAGTTTCTCCCCTTTTGTTTTTATAAAAAATGTTGTTTCCGTCTTCTCGGTCTTTCAGGTGTTCGCGGTTGCGCCGGGCAACCGGTTGTTTTTTTCCGTGTACGGCACCTCGATAAAAATCTTTGTGCCCTGATTAAGACGGGATAGGATTTTCATTTTACCATGAAGAAGGGTAGCCCTTTCTTTCATGCTTCTGATCCCCATCCTTTTCTCCTGAGAAGCTTCTACCATCCGATCCTTTACATTAAAACCTTTGCCGTTATCCTCAATGCTTAAAATGATATGCGGAAATGAGGCTATCAGTCTTACCCTTGCCTCGGTGGCATAGGCGTGCTTCTTTATGTTGTGAAGAGATTCTTGCATTAAGCGGTACAAACTAATCTCAATATCCGGATCAAGCTTCAATGCATCCATCCCCGCAGAATAGTAATCAACGCTTATACCAGCTTTTTCACCAAATTCTTCACAATACGCGCCAAAGGTGCGCGCTATGTCGAGCCGGCCTAAGCTCGGAGGCCGAAGTTCATAGGCCAGGTCACGGACAGCCATGATGGAGTTCTTAAGCATGAAGGAAAATTCGGAAGCTTTTTTTTTAACCTCCGGTAACACTCCCGGATCAGAAAAATCACTAAAAAGCGTGTCAATACCGATTTTCAGAGTCGAAAGGTCCTGAGCCAAATGGTCGTGCAATTCTCGGGAAAGTTTTTGCCGTTCGGTTTCCTGCGCCTTCATAAGCTGCTGGCCTAAAGCTCGGATATGCTGCTCAGCTTGGATTCGTTCAGAAATATCCCGGATAAATTCCAAGAGAGCGGGCTTGCCTTCCCAGATTGTTTTTACTTCATTTACCTCCACCAGAAATGACTCTCCATTTTTTTTCATTGCTCGAAAAGAATACGTTGTAGATGATTTTTTAGATTTCAACGGATTAAGACGCTTTTCTTTTACCAACATCCGATCTTCAGAATTAATCAACTCCATAAACAGGAGACCTAAGATCTCTTTTTCCGGGTATTCAGTTAATTCAAAAGTTTTACGGTTGGCAAATTTTATTCTGCCACCCTGAACCACCAGAATCATATCATTTGAGTTTTCAATAATCTCCTTGTGTTTTATCTGTGATTCCCTTAACTCATGTGTCCTCTCCAGGAAATCTCTTTCCAGTTGAAAAATTTTATCCCCAGGTTCTTTTTTCTGTACACTGTCACGTTTCAGAACCGCTTTTTTAAGAATAGTAGTGATATCAGGCCTTTTAAAGGGTTTAAGGAGGTAATCAAATGCTCCGTATTCGACCATGGACTGCCTTAGACTCTCAAAATCTGCAAAACCTGTTATGATGATAACTTCAATACTCGGGTCAATTGTTTTGATCTCTTTAAGAGCCTCAATCCCATTCAACCGTGGCATTCTTATATCCAGAATGGCGACATCAATGGGGGTCTTTTTGACAATCTCTAAAGCCTCTATCCCATCAGAGGCGATAAAGACATTATACCCTTCGCCTTGTAATACAAGTTTAAGCAGTTCGCGGATTGGTGGCTCGTCGTCAGAAACGAGGATATTTGGTGGGACCATAATTCCCCCACTCCCGAGAAATAAATGTCGATGATCTTATGCACTATGAAGGAGCGAACGTGTTATCGCGGTTCCTTCAAACTTTTATTTTCTTGTGCGGGCGCAAAATTATCTGTTTTTTTATTAAATTTTTTACTTTTTCGTCGAAGATGTTATGATAAATTATTTTTCAATGTTTTCTTGAGATGGCCTTCTGGTTCTTAGAAAAAATAGATTAGCACCTTATTGATTTATAGTCAAAAGAGAACTATGCGGGGTAAGTTAGCGTGATAAATGGAACTCAATGGAAACGAATGCTGTTTAAGGGATGTAAAGTTTATGCCCGGGTATCTCAGGACGGAACCTTGGTGGAAAAAGATGGTGTGGTAAAAATAAAATATCAACTTCAACAGGAAAATGAATATTCAGCCCGCGCTTCTGCGATACAGGAAATTACGGAGCATGAATTAAAAAAATTGAAAAACCAAAGGGAGAAAGGGGAGAACCCCCCCACCATCAAAAAAACCCCACCCGCATCAGAAGAAAATTTTGATGATAACACCATTTTTGTATTTACTGATGGGGCCTGTACCGGTAATCCTGGACCCGCCGGAATAGGGGTTTTTCTTCAATACCGGGACCATAAAAAAGAAATATCCCGTTTTATCGGCTCTGGAACCAATAATACTGCTGAGCTTACCGCCATAAAAGTTGCTCTTCAGGAGATAAAAGACCCTGCGTTACCAGTCGCGCTTTTCACTGATAGTTCTTACTGTTATGGGGTCTTAACCGGTTCCTCAAGAGCAAAAAAAAATCGTGACCTCGTGGAGGAGATTAAAAAAGAGATGCGCCGCTTCCCGCTCCTTAAATTTTTCAAAGTCGAAGGTCACAGAGGGATTCCAGGAAATGAAAAAGCAAACCTTTTGGCCCAGCAAGCCATTGCTCAGCCAAAAGGGAAAAACGCTTAGTCACGTCAAAAGGAACCTATTCAAATTTAGATTCCACTTTTGTTTCGGTCCACTCCCGTTTACAATCTTTACATTGGCACGTTATCTCATGAGTTGTGTTCGTGATCATCCCACAATAAGCACCCGGTTCATCTTCACGGCTAATCCCTTCCTTCCCATTCCAAAAACTTTGTATCTTAAGGCCTTGGGGATTTCCCGGTCCGCATCCAAAACAACTGCTATAGTCATTATCCTGGAGGGATTGTATATCCATCCTTTTCTTTCTCCTTAAAACCTTTTTGTTGCTACTGAGATGAAACCCTTTTACCTCGGTGGTTGATTTAAATTTTTCTTCTTTGCTTTTACCTTGTCTCTGAGCCAGGCATACCATCCTTCCATTCCTTCGCCGGTCTTGGCTGAAAGAGAGAGACAGGGAACATGAGGATGCACTTTTTTTACGTTTGTGAAGAATTGATTCACCTCTAACTCAAGAATCCGCAAAAGGTCTACCTTGCTTACAAGCACAAGGTGCGAGCCAATAAAAACTCCCGGGTACTTTAATGGTTTATCTTCCCCCTCGGGAGCACTGAGCACCACCACCCGGAAATCCTCTCCCAGGTCAAAAGCGCCGGGGCAGATAAGATTACCAACATTCTCGATGAATAAAAGGTCTAACTCCGGTAATGAAAAGTGATCTAAAGCATGTTTTATCATGTGGGCGTCTAAATGGCAGGCGTCGATGGTATTAATTTGAAGCACGTTCACTCCGGTTGCCTCGATCCTTTTTGCATCCCGATCAGTTTGTTGATCCCCTTCAATAACCCCAATAGCCATTTCTCCCTTAAGCGCTCGAATCGTAGTCTCCAGTAAAGTTGTTTTTCCCGCCCCAGGCGAGCTAACCAAATTTACTACCAAAACCTGAGTGGCTTCAAATATACCGCGATTTCTTTCTGCCAGCCGGTCGTTGTGACGTAAGACTTTTTCTTCAAGCTCAACTCGTTTTGGTTCACTCTCATGCTCGTGAAGAAAACCATTAGGATTGTTCACCCCACATCCGCAGGTCTCGCACATTTAAACCACCTCCAGCCCTTTAATGATAAGTTCCCTCCCGGAAATCATCTCCCAATCTGCACCTCCACACTTTGGGCAAGAAAAGCTATGAGTTAAAAGGTCAAAACCTTCTCCACAGGTTTTACATTTGCCCACAGCAGCGATTTTTTCGATTTCCAATACAGCACCTTCAAGCGCTGTCTGCTTTGTGCAAACCTCAAAACAGAATTCCAGGGACTCAGGCACTACCCCACTCACCTGCCCCACTTCCAACATCACCTTTACGACCTTATGAACATTACTTTTTCGGGCATAATCCTGAACAGTATCAACAATGTTTTGCATTAGCCCAAGTTCATGCATTGGATACTCATTTCGATAAGTGTTTCATTTCTTTCCGGTGATGGGGTTAAAAAGGGGTTAAAGAGAAAAACCCTTTAACCCCTTCACTTGACACGGTTGATAATTATCCCAAATCACTCAATAGTAAATATTATCCCCCTGAACGGGGAAAAACAGTTCTGCAACCCTTTAGAAAAAACTTGTTTAGTCTTCAGGGTGATACTTGAACGAAAGGGTAAGCCTGGTTCGGAAGCTCGCGATCTTACTGTCCTCGATGGTCATGTCAAGTTTTACCACTTCAGCAACTCTTAGATCTTTAACAGATTTTCCTGCGAGTTCCACTGCGCCTTTGGCAGCATCTTCCCAAGAAGTCTTGCTTGTTCCTACGATTTCAATAACTTTATAAGTGCTTTCAGCCATCTTGTACCCTCCTTATCAAAGATTGGGTTAATAACTACATTAAAAATTATAGTCTTTTTCCACCCCCTTTCTTCAATGCGGAAAACCTTTCTCCTTAAAATTATACCAAAAACTCATCGTTTAGCAAATTGTTTTTCATGTTCTCCGTCCTTTCTTCCCCTCGAAGTAAGCGTGGTCATCCCTTTGGCCACCAGAATCCCCTCAGAGGTCTTGACCTCGAATTCTCCCAGAGAGATAAGCGATCCTTTATGGATAATCTTACCTTCACTGAAAATATCGCCAGTTTTTACTGGAGCCAAAAAATTTATTTTTAAATCTATTGTTGCCGCTGTTTCGTTTGGTTCAATGATGGTTAAAAAAACAATGCCAGCAGCCGTATCACCCGACACCAAAACCTTGTAAAAAAATCTGAGCGAAAGGGGATGCGGATCCGAGAAAATCCTGGCGAGAGAAATTCTATCTCTACTGCCAAAAATTTTAACATAGGGCTTTTAAGAAGTATTTTGTTTAATGAGAGTAGTTTTGCTTGCGGGAAGTCTTGATAGGCTTTAATGTTCATATTCCCAATGAATTAGTATGCTGGAGCAAGCAAAGGAGCGATCTTTTGCAGTTCGTAGTTCAGAATTGCTCCAGTAATGATAACATTGGGAGATTCAACAAATTTTACATAAACACTGGTTCTTACGGGATTGGTGTCCCCGATCAAAATTTGGTAGGTCTTATCAGTAATATCAGTTAACGT
>DATEXU010000275.1:0-5585 GCA_035256645.1 Thermodesulfobacteriota bacterium
GATTGATTGACCGGGCATAATACCAAGTAAGCTTTCAAAAATTCATATTATATTTTTTGAAAGCAACTTGGTATTATTTTTCCTTTGATCCCGAGCCGTTCACCCTGATTTGAGGGTTAAAGAAAGCGTAAGAAAAATCAACCACCATATTTACCAAAATAAAGACCACTGAGCCGACGAGAACCGAGCCCATCACAACCGGATAATCTCTTTTGATAATTCCCTCCAAAGCGTAAAGGCCAATTCCGTCCCAGCCAAAAATAGTCTCCGTAAGAACCGCGCCATTGAGATAGCTTCCAAAATCAATCCCGATCAGAGTGATAATGGGGATCATCGCGTTTTTGAGAGAATGCTTAAAAATTACTACCCCTTCGGATAGTCCTTTTGACCGTGCAGTTGCAACGAAGGGTTGAGCAAGCACTTCCAGAAGACTTGATCGGGTGATTCGGGAAATGTAGGCTGCTGAGTTAAGACCCAGAGTGCTGGCAGGTAAGATCAGAAAAATGAGATTTCCTTCCCCCATCCCCGAAGGCGGGAGAAGCCGAAAAGTCAATGAAAAGATGAGCATCAAAATTAACCCGATCCAAAAAACCGGTAAGGAAACTCCCGCAATGGCAAAAAAAGAAAAGAAACGATCCCAAAAACTCCCTCGCGTGACTGCCATAACTACACCAAACACAATACCCATAAGGGACGCAAAGATTATGGCGGCAACAGCTAAATAAAGGGTATGGGGTAATTTTTCTTTAATATCCTTGACCACTTCCCGGTTGGTGTAAAAGGAACGCCCCATTGCTCCCTTGCAAAGAAGTCGGAGATAACCGAAGTATTGAGAGATAAACGGTTTCTCAACCCCCAGCTCTTTTCGAATAACCTCGATCGCCTCAGGGCTGGCTCGTTCCCCCACCAAACTCATCGTCGGATCTCCGGGGATGGATTTAATAAGGAGGAAAGTAATAAAGGTTACCCCGAGGAGGGTTGGGATAAGAAAAATAAATCTGCGGAGTAAATAACGTACCATCTTAATTGGTCTTTTAAAAAACTTGAAAAAATTTATTGCATAAATTTTTAAAATAAAGTAAATGGAGTGCAATAAATCTTAAGATAATTTTTATACAATTTCACAACAAATAACAATTTTTTTATGCCGAGGTAGCTCAGTCGGTAGAGCAACGGACTGAAAATCCGTGTGTCGACAGTTCGATTCTGTCCCTCGGCATTAGTATTTTCAGGGGGTTAGTGAAACGTTCTAACCACTTTTTTATGCTCTGCTACCATTTTGCTGCCATAACAAGCCAAGACATCTTTCCTTGTCTTAACCAATGCAACGAAAGGATAGATTGTCAATAACAAGGGTGATCGAATCAACGCGATCTTAGCGGGCTGCGGATTTAACATGAGAAAGCTCCTGCGAGCTTTCTTTTTGCTTATAATTTATTGGCTTAAATTTGGTCGGGATACCGAAATGAATAGCCATTCTTTCACAAAAATAGTTACCCCTGTTTCGTAAAATGACTTTTTCAGGGACGACTAATTATCAGTGATAATGATAAGTAGGGGGAAAAGAAGATGAATTATAGAAAGAAAAATAAAGTTATAGTCGCGTCATTTATCACCCTATCCATTTTCTTGGGATTTCTGCTTTTCATAGCTTCGCCAGGTTTGGCTTGGGACTGGGTAACCCAAGACCCCGAATTGGCCAAGGAGTGGGCAGAAGCGCTGGGTTTCAAGACGAAAGACATAGTGGGTAAAGTAGCCCCGGATATCAAGCCGGGGATGGTGATTGATTCGAATAATTACAAAAACTATCCGGGCCTGAAGGAACTCTTGCCGAAGAGTGTTTATGACCGCTTCGACCCAAACTCTTATGCTCCGCTGGCGCCAATGAAAATCAAAACGACTGACCAGTATCATCCATCCCGAGGCTATTTAAAGAAGACCTTGGAGTCAGCCAAGACCGTCCATATAGGCAAAGACGGACTCACCCTGGAGGGATATGTGGGGGGGCTACCCTTTATTCATCCTAAGAGCGGGGTTGAGCTGATCCACATAGCGGATGGTCACCAATATGCGGGCGACACTTTTTGCATGCGGCCCATGCGTATGCTCCTTTACGGGCGGAATAACAGGCCCGAGCGAGAGTTGCGCCAGGAACTTAATGCTTTTCGCTTTAAATACTGTACTGACTGGAGGGAGGACGTAACGCCCAATCCGGAAGGTATCGACTTTGTGGCCTCAGGCACATTTTTCTACCCAAAGGATATTTCAGGGACATCCTACGTGCGAAAACGGTATGTGGCTGTTGATAAGCCGGACGAGTTTCTTCTGTTTGTTGCTTCCATGAGGAGGATTCGGAGAATGTCGGGCCGGGACACCCAGGATGCCCTGTTCGGGTCTGATCTGATATGGGATGACTATAACTATTTCTTTCAGAAGCTCTCCAAAAATGATTTTCCCTGCGAGTACAAGTTGCTGCCTTCAAGGGAGATGTTGGTTCCCTCAGTAATAGACTATAATTGGCCAAATGACCGGTTCTTGGGAGGTTTCCCTGACTACATGATTGATGAATCCGGTGACCAGGTTTATCTTCATTATGGAACCTGGCAGCGGCGTTGGGTTCATGGAGTTGAAGTTATCGAGAAAGATCCAGCTTATTGTTATAGTAGGCGGGTTCTGACCATAGACCTTGAGCACACTTCCGTTGTACATTGCGATGGATACGACCAGGCCGGGCGTTTATGGAGGTGCGGGTTCCCCCGAGGGGACAACTTAAACAGGAACGGAGAGGGGATGACAAGCGACATGGAGGAGTTTGTTGATTGTATCAATAAACATCGGACAATTTTAGACATGAAAGGCGAAAAAAATCCCCAATGGATGGGGTCTGAGTTCGCTGATATTCGTTTTCTTTCTCGGAGAGGAAAATAATTTGATAGTTAGCTATGGTGGCGGTAAAGAATCATCACTACGGGATGATGAATCCGGGTTTATTCTTATCATTTATGGAAGCCCCTCCCATTAGACACACTTTTTTATAATGCAATTGAGTTTTTTGGGATTTGATTTTTAAGGTCAATATTTCATTTTTTTTAACCTTTAGGAGGGTTGCGGTCAAAAAGTTTTTTATGTTACCCCACGAGGTCTTCTAAAGCCTCCGTTAAGGTTGGAAATCTAAAAACATATCCTTTATGTAAAAGTTTCCGGGGTAATACCCTTTGTCCTTTAAGAAATATGTCAGCGGACTCACCGTGAGTTAATCGCAAAAGAAACCCGGGGACAGGAAAGGGAAGGGCAGGTTTATGCAAGACAGCGCTGAGTGTTCGCGTTAACTCTTGATTGCGGACCGGATGCGGGGCAGTAAAATTTACCGGCCCTTTCACCTCAGTATGCTCTAATAAGAAGAGAAAAATATTTATCAGGTCCTGTTCGTGAATCCAGGAAAACCATTGCTTCCCATTGCCAAGGGAAGCGCCGAGATAGCATTTAAAAAGCGGAGTCAACCGAGCAAGCGCCCCTCCGTGTCGGCCCAGTACAATGCCGATGCGGCACAAGACAACTCGCGCTCCGAATTTTTCAGCGGTAACCGCGGCCTGTTCCCAGGCTGAAGCAAGCCGCGCGAGAAAATCATACCCCGGGCCGTCATTTTCATCTACGAAGTTATCTCCTTGAAAACCGTAATACCCGACACCAGAGACGCTTAAAAAGTGCGTTTTTTTTTGTTCGCGATGTGATAACGCTTCGACCAGGTTTTTGGTTGTCAGTACGCGGCTATCGAAAATTTCCTTTTTTACTTTTTTGGTCCAGCGGTTAAAGATCGACAACCCGGCAAGGTTAATGATTACGTCGTGATCGCCGGCTATTTTTTGCCACGCCCCGGGTTTGGTGGGGTCTGCTTCTAAGACACAAACGCGTGGGGGAAAAGGAGAGGGCTTTTTAAGGTTGCGTGAGAGGACGGTTATTTCATGACCTCGCTCAGCAAGCGCGAAGGTCAGGAAACGTCCAATAAATCCTGAGCCCCCGGTTAGAAAAATTCTCATTTTTTTTTAAGGGGTAAAGGGTTATTGATTTCCCTAAAAGACCGCTACATTTAATATACTAAAATTGATAAAAATTTCTAATAATTTCGCAAAAAAATGAACATGCAAAACCGCGAAATAAGCGCGCATGATTCTCCTTTTTTAATTTAATTGATAGAAAACAAAGTTTTTGGTATTTTAAGACTATTTTATGGAACTACCATTGCGAAAAACAAGGGTTTGTGATTGATTTATGGGCTTAGGTTTCAAAGATAAAATTCCATACTCAGAGGATTTTAGATTTTGCGAAGAATCCTTGCCCAAGGTTTCGAGAACTTTTGCCATTAATATAAGGATTCTCAAAGGAGATGTGTACCAAGGGGTCCTTTTAGCCTACCTTCTTTGCCGGATAGCTGATTCCATTGAAGATGATCATTATTTTCCCGTTGATTTTAAAATTCAGAAGCTCCATGAATATTCCTCTCTTTTCCCTCCTCCTCTGCACTACAAAGAACAAATCAGCGAGTTTTTACAGTCGATGCGCTTTGCTCATGAGACAAACACTTCGGTGCTGGTGAACAATACCGCGCGGGTATTCAATGAGCTGGTGAAGCTGCCGGAGACCCTGGTTGCGGTAATCTCACGGTATGTTAAGGAAATGGCAATTGGTATGGCTGAGTTTCAGGAGAAGGGGTTGAACACGAGAAAGGTGTTTTTCGAAAATCAAAACGAATTGGATCAGTACTGTTACTATGTGGCGGGTACCGTCGGTCTTATGCTTACCTCTGTTTTTACTTTAGACTCAAAAAAGATTTCTCCTGAGATCAAAATGAAGCTCGAACAGAGGAGCGTTCCGTTTGGTCTCGGATTACAGGTCACCAATATTGCCAAGGATTTTGTTGAAGATCAAAAAAGGGGGTGGTGCTATGTGCCGCGCTCATTTTTCACGGAGGCGGGTATTGACCCTTCGAGCGATCTTTTAACAGCGAAACCGGATCGCCTTCTTAAAATGGAAAAGCGGATTATCGAGCATGCTTTGGGCTACCTCGATGAAGCATTCAGGTATGTTATGGATATTCCCCGGACCCTTATCCGCTATCGCCTTTTTTGCTTGTGGCCTCTTTTTATGGCAGTGGAGACTTTATCGAAACTTTATCAGGAACATAGCTTCTTAAATAGACAGGCGGTGAAGATAAGTAGAAAAGATGTCCGGCAAATCACCCGGAATACCTCGCTGTGCGTGCTTTCAAATAGCGCGCTCGGGTTTTTGTACAATAAACTGAGGCCTGTAATCCGGTAAGGGTGAGCGAGACACCCTTTTCAAATTTTTCAGCGAGTACAAGAAACCCGTTAGAAAAATCCCACTTTCCTGGTTAGATATCAAATATCCAACGGGGTGAAGAAGCACGGGATACATGTCCCGCGTGAAAGGCTTCTAACGGGGTTTATTCCCCGAAGAGGTTTTTGAGGGCGCTTCCCACATCCTGCGCTTTGTTTTTGATGCTTTCCTCCGTTTGGCTCTTCGCGCCTTTCTCTTCGTTTGATTTCTTCATGTCCGAGAGCTTGATT
>DATEXU010000276.1:0-13880 GCA_035256645.1 Thermodesulfobacteriota bacterium
CCTCTCCCTGTCCAATATCCACGGTTATGGGAACAATCTCTTTGGCTTTATATACCCGCCTGAGCAAAGCTACCGCCAGAGAAGAATCCAAACCCCCAGAATACGCCAAGGCTACTTTTTTAACTTTCGGCACCGGGGTTGCATTAATTTTATCGATTATCGTTTTGATGCTCATTGTGACTCTCCATATTTTTCCAAGGTTAAAAATTTATTAATAATTGAAAGAAAGCATTGCTTTTAGCAAAAGAGACATGATTTTGCAAGAAAAAATATCATAAATTCTTGAGCCAAGTCAAAGCTAAAGAGAATTCCTCTTTGGGGGAAACCCCCACTTTTGCGCGATCGTGTGGTCAAGGGTTTCCCATAAACGCTCGTGAAGTTGGAGAAGACACTGAGGATCGAGCAAAAGTTCTTTTTTCTCTTTGGGGCTTAAGGTTTTAGGCCCCTGGGTGAGCGCTTTTTCCAGAAGTTCTTGGCGGCGTTTCATTATGGAAGGCATGAGTTTTCGTTTTTTTCCGAGCAAGGATCGATGTAAGGCATTTATATTAGGATCCACCACCGCCCTGGTAAAACCTTCCTTTGCGGAAATTAAAATGGGCGCAAAAGAGGCTTCCTGGTTTTGTGTCATCGTTTGCAGGAGATGGAGTTCCCAAGGAGGATTAATTTCCTCCGGGATGAGAAAGAGGCCCAGCTTTTGAAAAACTTTGCCCAGACTGGTGCTGCTGGATAATACCGAAAGCGGAATCGAAAGGATAAGCGGAACAATAATGGGTGTATTCCACCAGAAAAAAGACCGGTTAATAAAAAAAAGGACTGTTCCCCAGATTAATCCTAAAACCATCCCGGGTCCATGAAAGCGGATCGCCTCGAGCCAGAACGTCTCGTGTTCGCTCCGTTGCTGCGAAGTCCAGCCAACCTGCCGTCCCACCAGAGTTATAAAAACGAATTTGCTGTGGAAAAGCATCCTGATCGGCGCAAACAGAAAAGAAAAAAATATCTCTGCCATAACACCCAAAAACAGTTTTATTATTCCCCCGAACTCTCGGGATCGTCTTTGCCGGAAAATTATTAATAGTAAGCTTAAAAATTTTGGCATAAATAAAATTATTCCGGTTGACGCTAAGAGGGTTAAAGCCCATTGCGGATGCCAAACCGGCCACGTGGGAAAGAGACTCAGCATGACGGGAAAATAATCAGGCACACGAATTACTTCCACAATCGCTTCTGCAGTGCTTAAGCTCAGAAACAAAAACCAAAGGAGCGCGGATACATAAGCCATAGCGCCGTGAAGGAAAAGGGCTCGGTGGGCAGGGAACAAGCCTTTGGAGAAAAGAAGACGCATATGCTGAATATTCCCCTGGCACCATCGCCGGTCGCGTTTCAACTCTTCCAGCAACGTTGGGGGCATCTCCTCATAACTGCCTTCAAGGTCGTAGGCTAACCATACCTCCCATCCAGCCCGGCGCATCAACGCTGCTTCTACAAAATCATGACTGAGAATATTTCCTCCGAGAGGGGGTTTGCCGGAAAGACGAGGAAGAGAGCAGTGTTTCATGAAAGGGGCAACCCGAATAATGGCATTGTGTCCCCAGAAGAAAGAGTCCCCCAGCTGGATAAAATTCAGACCTGCTCCAAAAATTGGTCCGTAAACATGATTAGCAAATTGCTGGACCCGGGCAATGGCGCTTTCTCGGTTAACCCCAAGCGGGGCGGTCTGGAGAATCCCAACGGTTTGATTTCGTTCCATCACCTGAACCATTCGGATCAGGCTGTGACCGGTCATCATGCTGTCCGCATCAAAAACAATCATATAATGATAGTTCTTGCCCCACCGCCGGCAAAAATCAGCAATATTGCCACTTTTATACTTGAAATTAACCCTTCGGTGCCGGTAAAAAATTCGATTAACAGCTCCGAGCGTTTGACATAACTCAGCCCAGGCAGCCTCTTCCTCAACCCAGGTATCAGGATTGGTCGAATCGCTGAGGATAAAAAAGTCGAAATCTTGCAGTTTTCCGGTTGCTTCAAGAGACTGATAAGTAATCCGCAGACGGGTAAATACCCGTTCAACTTCTTCATTACAGATGGGGATCAGGATTGCGGTGCGGCCGGAGAGTTCCCCTTGGCGATTGTTCTCTAAGCAGGTAGACGTAATGGCCAAACGATCATACTTACGCATCAAAGTCACAAAACCTGCCGTTGCCGTCCAGAACCCTATTGAGATCCAGGCAAATAAAGCCCCAAAAACCAGGACCATAGCAACCTCCAACCCGGTAGAGCCTTTATGGGGGAGAATATTAGACATAAACAAACAAGCAACAACAGTGGTAATAAGGATAAGGGTTATCAAGAAGATACGTCGTATTCGTGAAACCTTTTTCCAGGCAGCATTGTCAAATAGTTGATTCATGAGCCTCCACTAATAGATTATTTCCAAAGGGTAAGAAGAACGAACAAAAGGATAAGAAAGATAAAAAGGATCAAAAAAATTAACGGCCGGGAAACAATGGCAGCAGCTCTTTTTAAGGAGCGTACAAGAAAAGTGCGCCAGGGAATTAAATCAATCGCATCCGGAACCATAAAGCCCCGGTTAAGTGGCGGCATGGAGCTTAGTCCATTCAGATTTTCATGAAGGAACGCGTCTTTTTGGCTGAATGATTCTTTCCTTAAGAGGGAAAGTTGTTTTCTTAAAAGCTCACGGAGAGCACACATGGCTTCAGGGATGGAGGGGCTTCCGGCGGTATCTCTTCGGTTGCTGCCGGCAAGCCGTAATGCCTCGCGAGTGAACTCCAGAGCTTTTTCTTCAGGGACATTGAGCGTTTGAAGATAAAGAAAAACTCGGTGAAAAGCTTCCTGCCAGTCCGGGGAAATTAAGTCGGGTTTCCGCTCACACTGAACGGTGGGGAAACTATCGAGGAGAGACATTTTGTGACCTGCTGTTGTTGGTTGTTTTATGGCTGATAGGCATAACTCCACGTTTCGGTAAGGACTTTAGCGCCATCTTTTAAGAAGGCTCGAAGCTCAAGCGCGGGTTTCTTACCCGTGAGTATTCGTTCCATCAAGCCTTCTTCTTCAAAACGGACTTGAAACACCAACCGCCATCCGTTGGTGACTTCGTTTTTTATGATCTGGTGTTCCACCAGCATCGCTCGCGGATCTACCGTAATCACCGCATCGAGTTTCTTTTTTGGAGGAAGCGACTCCAGCTTTCCCCCCGCAAAATCAATAATAAATTTCTTCGTAAGATCATCTTTACCTCGTGCAGTTCGAGTTGCAACAGCTCGGCCATCCGGCGGACGGGCACCTCCGGAGAAATGCCAGCTCATCGTATAAGCAAAAGAAAGCTTCTGGCCCGGTTCTGTTTGAACCGAGGGAACCCAAGAAGCAATAATATTGTTATTCCATTCGTTATCCATCGGAATTTGGATGAGTTCGATATGGCCAGCACCCCATGAACCGACTGGGGTGATCCAGGTGCTGGGTCGTTTTTCATAGTGCGCTTCAAGATCTTGATAGTGATCAAAGTAAAGATCGCGTTGCATAAGCCCAAAACCAATTGGGTTTGTAGCCATAAAGGAATTTATGAGAAGGGTTCGGGGGTTTTTCAAAGGGCGCCAGAGCCATTCACCAGAGCGTAAAGCGATTATCAATCCATCGGAATCATGAATTTCAGGACGAAAATCATCAGCCGGCCTCATGCTGGTATTTTCTCCGTAAAAAAACATGCTGGTTAACGGGGCAATGCCGAGCTTTTCTACTTTTTGTCGCATAAACAGGGTGCTTTTTACTTGGATAGAGGTCTCTTTCCCCGGAACGATAATAAAAGTATACGCCCCGGTTAAGCTTGGACTGTCAAGCAATGCAAAGACCGTCATTTGCTTAGCACCAGGAGACGGTTTTACGAGCCAGAATTCTTTAAAGTAAGGAAATTCCTCTCCGTTAGGCAGAGCAGTGTTGATCGCAAGACCTCGGGCGGACAGACCATAATTCTGGTTTTGAGCAACTGCGCGAAAATAGCTGGCACCAAGGAATACTACGATTTCATCATAATAGGTTTTAGTATTGATCGGGTAATGTAAACGAAACCCAGCAAACCCCAGGTGAGGCGGAACCTTATCTTGAAAATCGTTTTTGCCATAGTCAAACAAAGCGGGAGAAAACGGGATTTGCTTTACTCCTGAAGGTTCGACGAGATTAATGGCAACAAGCCGGTTGTAATAAAAACCAGGATGAAAGAACTGGGCAGTAAAGGGAAGTTTTTCTTTTCCCCAAAGAGCTTTTTCCGGTTTAAACCGGATGTCTCGCCAAGCGCTGTAATTGATTTTTAACAGAAACTCCGGGACCTCTTTTTCAGAAAGTTGAAATGACTGGCGGGCAAGATCACGGGCTTTGGCAACGACATTTTCAAAGGTAAAGGGTTTTTTTACTTTGGGGGCGGTGGCAGATAATGTTGAACCTGGAAAGATTAAAAACCAACCAAGGATAAAAACCATTGGCAATGACAAATAAAAGCAAAGGATTTGAAAAATGGAACTTTTCGATAGGAAATTTTTATAACATTGGGAAAAACAATCCATCCTTTTTTTCTCCACCTTAATTATCCTTCGCAAAAAAAACAAAAAGGTTAGTTTTCGATTAATTATTTGCATGAAGTTTTGTTTGTTTTATTGCGTCTTTTATAAAAAGAATAATTATACATGGTATTAGGATAAAATCAAGCAAGGCTTTGTGTAATTTTTTTCAACACTTTGAAAATACAGTACTTTTTTCAAGGTGTTAAAACATCAGATAAAAGGAAGAGAAACCGGGTTCTGTTATTAGAAAAAAGTTGATGGGAAAACGGATTATCCTCTAATAGAGGCTTAGGCGAGAAACATTAGGAAGAAAATTTTGCAGTGATTTCACAATCCTCCTTAAAGGAAAGATCGGAGACTATAGTTACGCACCACCCGGATCTTGTTTTTTATTTCCCTGGCAATCAAGCTCCTTATCAGGAATTGTCATGAATGCTTTTTTATCCGGAGACTGCTTAAATTTTTTATTTTTTAGAGGGAGGTAGTTGGTCAATGATTATTTTTTGGAGCCAGTAGACAGTCCACCCAACAAGCATACCCAGAAAAGCCCCGCCTACAATATCACCCGGGAAATGAGCACCCAGGTATATCCGGCTGTAGGAAACCAAAAAAGCCCAGAGGAAAATTATTACGGTAAACCATTTTTTTTTCAATACAAAGCTTGTAAACATCGCCACCCCAAAAACGTTAGCTGCATGTGAGGATACAAAGCCATACAGTCCGCCCCCTTTTTTACCCACCGTATGAACCAGGCAAGAAATGGAAGGATCGTGACAGGGGCGCAGCCGGTGAAAAACTTCTTTGAAGGCGTGGAAAGACACCATGTCGGTAAGGGTTACGCACACTGCTATAAACAAAAGAACCCATAACCCCTTCCAATGAAATTTCCTAAAAATTAAACACACCGTCAAGAGGTGTAATGGTAACCAGACCAGCATTCTGCTAAAATAAGGCATGAGCGTGTCCCAAAAAGGGCAGTGAAAGCCATTTAGGGACAGGAAAAGCTTAATATCAAGGTTATTCAGTAGTTCAAGCATCGGTATTCTTTTTTCGGGATTTTTTCAGAGTTTTCTCCTCCCCACGAGACTGTGTCGTAATACATATTTGGGCACTATTAGGGGCGACCGGCCGGTCGCCCCTAATACTCGGATATGTGATTACGCAGCCTAAAGGCTGCGGCTACCCTATGTTTTTGAATTGTGACACAGCCTTTTCCCGAAGAGAAACAGGATTGCTGGCTCTGACCTGTGGCAAGGGCTTCATTAGTGACGACGGTCTACTACATAATCGGCAATTGCCATCAATGCTTCCTTTGCAGGAGAAGGGAGAAAGCCTTTTAGTTCTTTTTTTGCTTTAAGCGCGTACTCTCTTGCTCTTTGTGCCGTATATTCTAATCCCTGATAGCGCTTTATTAAATTTAGAATATTCGTAAGGAGCTGTTTGGTTAATTTTTCTTTTTTTAAGGCAGAAACAATAAACTCCCGGTCTTCCGGAGCGCTTTTCTGCAAGGTGTGAATAAGCGGGAGGGTAATTTTCCCTTCTTCCAGGTCTTTTCCGATTGTTTTTCCAAACTCTTCTTCGGTTGAGACATAATCCAGGGTGTCGTCCATAAGCTGATAGGCAATACCAAGGTTGTTGCCGAAGTTCTTCATGGCTTTTTCTTTTTTCTGATCAACATTTCCTAAAATAGCGCCGACGTGGCAGGCGGCTTTGATCAAACTCGCGGTTTTATAGGCAATGGTAGTTAAATATCCCGCCTCATCACAAGCAAGATCGCCTTCTTGCACCAAATCTAATACTTCCCCTTGCGCTAATTTTGTGGTTGCATCTGTCAATACCTTAAGCACCCGCCAATTCCGGGTTTGGGCGATCAGGGAAAATGACTGAGCAAAAAACAAATCTCCGATGAGGATACTTGCCTGGTTTCCCCATAGCGTGTTCGCTGACGTATTTCCTCTCCGGATATTCGCGTTATCGACCACATCGTCATGGAGAAGCGTGGCAGTGTGAATAAATTCCAAAATACAGGCGAGTTGAATGTGTCCCTTGCCTTTATATCCGCACAACCGAGCGGACAAGATAAGAAGCAAAGGACGAAAACGCTTGCCGCCACTATTAAGAATATACCTCCCCATGGTCGGGACCAGAGCTATTTCCGATTGAATGTTTTTATCCAGCTCTCGTTCTACTGCTTGAAGATCTTGAGCAATCATCCTGTAAACCGACTCAATGTTCATTTCTTATCCTCTATACTGCGCGGGCGATAACAAATCCATCTACTCGGGAAGCTCCGGATTTTTTCAAAATCCGGGCGCATTCATTCATCGTTGCTCCTGTTGTGTACACATCATCAAGAAGAAGAATAGATTTTCCTTCCACGGATCGTGGTTCTTTAACCTTAAAAGCGTTTCGCATATTAACTTTTCTTGCTTTAACGGGTAGGGTTACCTGAGGCAGGGTATGCGCTATCCTTTGCAGGATAGTGGTGTGCAAGGGCAGGTGGTATTTTTTCTTAAGGATATTTCCTAAAATTACTGTCTGGTTAAATCCTCTTTGCCGAAGACGACTCTTATGGAGCGGTACGGGTATCAGAAGGTCGTAGGAGGAAAAGGTAATCGCATGGTTGTGCATATGATCAAGTAAGAAGCTAAAAAGATTCACCATGGAAAATTTTTGTTTATATTTAAAATTATGAATAATTGTCTCCAGAGCGCCTTCATATCTGCCGAGCGCGCGGACGAGATTGAAGGAAGGTTCTTGAGTTAAACAATTGCCGCAGACATGATCACGAGTCGTTTCAGTCAAAAAAGGTTTACCACAGCGCCCACAAACGGGGTGGGAAATAAAAGAAATCGAAATGAAGCAATCTTTACATATAAGGCACCCTGCTTGGTATAAGTCCTTAGAGCCACAGAGTAGACAAATAGGAGGAAACAGGAAATCGAGCGCTAAGGAAATTATTTTAGCTACCCCACCAGTCCAAAAGCGTGGTAATTGGTTTCTCTTCATCCACGTCAAGCCGGGGGGCATCAACCCAAAGGCGTTCAAGGTCATAGAACTCCCTAACCGGTTTTTGAAAGATATGAATGATAACATCGCCATAATCCATGAGTACCCAGTTGCCTTCTTGAAAACCTTCAATGCCGAGAGGGGCAAAGCCTGTTTTTTTCAACCTTTCTTCAATATTTCTGGCTATCCCTTGAACCTGTCGGCTTGAATCCCCGTGACAAATAAGAAAATAATCAGCAAATGATGAGATCTCTGCAACTTTTAAAACGACCATTTTTTTTGCTTTTTTATCGAGGGCGCTTTGAACGCAGAGAGGAAATTTTTCCTTGGAATCTTTTGCGAGTTTTGTTTTTGGAATAGTTCGCTCCTTGAATTTGTTTGGTTTTTTAATCTCCCACGACTTGAGACCTGCAAAACTATTTTTCGGTCACCCTGAACTCGTTTCAGGGTCTCAAAACATATTGATTTTATTACATGCTGAAACAAGTTCAGCATGACATGACACAGTATTTATGACTTTTGCAAAAGTCTCGACTTGTTTCTATACAAAAAAATCTAATCCTGATAAAGGCCATGTTTTTTTATGTAATGCTCAATTACCAGGGGCGCTAAATAACGGATTGACCGTTTGCCTTTTAATCGGTTTCGAATTGCCCGGGATGAAAAATCTAACAATGTTATTTCTTGAAAAAACAGTTTATGACCTGATGAATGAATATAATAATTTCCGTCAGGATTATAAGCAAAATTTTTATTCCCGTCAATGGGAAGCAGATCAGCGCCCGCTTTTTTGTGAAAACCAGGCCGCGACATAATAATAAAATTTGTCAGAGAAAATAATTGGGCAAAGTCTTTCCAGGTATTTATTTCAAGAAAAGCATCCATGCCCATTAAGAAAAAAAGAGAAGTATCGAAACCCAATTTTTTTTGAAAATGCTCGATAGTTATGATTGAATAAGATTTCGAATTTCTTTGGATCTCAAACTCAGAGATTTCAAAACAAGGATTGTCTTGAATAGCCAGTTTAACCATGTTTAAACGGTGTTCCGGGGCAACAATTGCTTTTTCCGTTTTATGGGGTGGAATTCGAGCGGGGATGAAAATAATTTTATCCAGACGAAAAAATTCTTGGACTTCTTCAGCTGCTCGAAGATGACCGAAGTGAATGGGATTGAATGTTCCGCCAAAAAGGCCGATCCGCTTCTTTTCGGTTTCTAATTCCTCTGTTTTCTCCATGTCGCTTCCTTTTGCTTTCAAAATCATTCTTTATTTTTTTGCGTGTTAAAGTGCAAAATTTTTTTGTCCCCGTTATGGGGGTAATAATAAGAACGCGTCTCTTGCAATAACCCCTTAAATGCAGATTTACTCTCGAACCTGTCCTTCTCCAAAGACAATAAATTTAGTGGTTGTAAGTTCTTTAAGCCCCATGGGCCCGAAGGCATGGAGCTTGGTAGTGCTGATTCCCACTTCCGCGCCCAAGCCGAGCTGAAATCCATCGCTGAAACGAGTGGAGGCATTGACCAATACCGTTGAAGAATTCACCTCTTTAAGGAATTTCTGCGAATTTTCATAGGATTGGGTAATGATTGTTTCCGTATGGAGGGAGCCATAGGTTTCAATATGTTCAATCGCCTCGTCAATATTTTTTACTATTTTAACCGCTAAAATGAGAGCTAAGTATTCGGCATACCAGTCGTCTTCTGTGGCTTTGTTTAAACCCGGCAAAAGGGTTAGGGTTTGAGAACATCCTCGAATTTCCACTCCCGCTTTCTGGAGCCGTGATATAAGGGGGGGGAGAATCTGGGAGGCAATATCCTGATGAACCAAAAGGGTTTCAACGGCATTACAGACCCCGGGCCTCTGACATTTCGCATTAAGAACGATTTTTTCACTCATCTCACAATCTGCCGTGCGATCGATGAAAATATGGCAGGTGCCTTTATAGTGCTTTATGACGGGGATCTTGGATTTTTCTACTACTGCGCGGATAAGTTCTTCTCCTCCCCGGGGAATAATCACATCAATCAAATCTTCTAATTGTAAAAGCGCATACACCGCTTCCCGGTCAGTAATCGGAAGAAATGAAATAGCCTCGCGAGGGATACCTTCTTTCTCGGCTTCCTTTTGGAGGATATCGGCTATAAAAAGGTTTGAGTGAAATGCTTCTGACCCTCCTCGCAAAATAACTGCGTTGCCTGATTTTAGACAAAGTCCGGCTGCGTCCGCAGTAACATTTGGCCGTGCCTCATAAATTATTCCGATTACCCCGAGCGGGATCCGCATCCTCCCTACCAAAAGATTATTCGGCCTTCGCCACATCCCGGTCACTTCTCCCACCGGGTCAGGAAGGTTCGCTACCTCCCTTAATCCTGAAGCCATCTCTGTTATGGTTTTATCGGTGATCAAAAGCCGGTCAATAAGCGCGCTGCTTAAAGCACTTTTTTGAGCAAGGCTTACATCTTTACTATTTTCTTCTTTTAATCGGGCAGCATCGGCAATCAGTGCCTCTGCCATCCGACATAAGGCTTTATTTTTTTTCTCGGTGGAAAGACGGCCGACAATTCGCGAAGCCTTTTTTGCGCTTTGAGCAATAGTGAGAACTTGTTCTTGAATAGACGTCATAGAATTGTTCCTTATAAAACGACCAGGTCATCCCGGTTGATGACCTCATCATAATATTTATATCCCAATATTCGTTCAATCTCCTTGGTTGGCGCTCCCTTAATCCTTTTGATCTCTAAAGAACCATAGTTTGCAAGTCCACGGGCGATCTCTTTCCGGTGTTGATTCAGGATGCTTACTGAATCGCCAAACTGAAAATCGCCTTCGGTTTTGGTGATCCCGATGGCTAAAAGGCTCTTTCCCTTTTTTAGAATTGCTTCCTCTGCGCCATGATCGATAAAGAGTTTACCCCTGGGCTTAAGAGTAAAGGCGATCCAGTGCTTTCGGCTTTTCAGTTTTGATGTTTGAGGAAGGAAAAGGGTGCCGACTTCTTTTCCTCGAAAAATTGCTTCCAGGATACCATGAATCCGGCCATTCGCCATAACAACAGGAATTCCGTATGTGGTGGCATTTTTTGCAGCGGCAATTTTTGTTTCCATTCCGCCCACCCCGTGGGCGCTTTTTCTCATGCTTGCTAAGGATTCAAGTTTTTTATCAAATTTTTTTACCAAAGGTATCAATCGGGCATCCTTATTTGTTTGGGGATCAGCCTCAAAAAGCCCATCCTGATCAGTAAGAATGATAAGGAGATCAGCTTCAACTAAGTTCGTGGTAATTGTGGCTAAATTATCATTATCTCCAAGTTTAATTTCATCGACTACGACCGAATCATTTTCATTAATAATCGGGATGATTCCTAATTCAAGTAAAGCAAAAAGTGTATTACGGGCATTTAAAAACAAGGGACGTTCTTTGAGGATTAAATTGGTAAGCAGAACCTGGCCGATTTTTAAATTTTTTTCTTTAAAAAACCGCTCATAATTTTCCATTAAACCGGACTGCCCTACCGCAGCTGCAGCTTGCTTAAGGGGAATGCTTTGGGGCCGTTGTTTAAGACCTATTTTTCTCATACCGATCGCGATAGCGCCCGAAGAGACAATTACCGGTTCAATCCCATTCTCTTTAATCCAGGCAATTTGATCAACAATACTGGCAAAGGCATTAAAATTAATGTTGATCGCGGAGTCAGTCAAAACACTGCTTCCAATCTTGATGACTACTCTGCGAACTTTTTTAATGATTTCCGCGCGCAGATCTTTAATGGTCATGACTTTTGCTTTAACGTGCTGTTTATCAGGGTTAGTAATTTTTTTATTCCTTCTCCCGTGAGTGCAGAAAAAGAAACAAAAGGGAAGGGAAGTTTTTTGTAAAAAGACTTAATGTCGTCAGGAAGCACTGGGGGGGAAAGTAAATCCAACTTATTCAAGGCAATAATTCGCGGTTTTTTCAAAAGGATAGGATTATAGTTTTCTAACTCAGTAAGAATAATGTTGTAATCTCTTCCTGGATCATCTTCATCAAGATGACTCACATCAAGCAAGAAGACTAAAAGAAATGTTCTTTCAATGTGTTTGAGGAACTTAAGCCCAAGACCGGATCCTTGGTGCGCCCCCTTAATGAGTCCCGGAATATCTGCTGCCACAAAATTTTCAAAATTTTTACCCTGTACCACCCCCAGGTTAGGGGTTAAGGTGGTAAAAGGATAATCAGCAATCTTCGGATGGGCTGAAGATATTTTAGAAATGAGCGTTGATTTTCCTGCATTGGGAAGGCCAATAATCCCAACATCAGCTAAAAGTTTAAGTTCCAGCTTAAGCCACGCGCTTTCGCCCTTCTGTCCTTCTTGAGCTGTTCTGGGTGCCTGGTTGGTAGAGGATTTAAAAGAGGCATTGCCTCGTCCACCTCTACCGCCTTGGGCAGCGATAAAGCGTTCCCCCTCTGAAACTAAATCTTTGAGAATGTTGTTGGTTTGACTATCTCGAACGACTGTTCCTAAGGGAACAAAAATCTCACAATCTTCACCAGTTCTGCCCTGCTGCAACTTGCCTTTTCCGTGTTGTCCTCGCTTAGCCCGGTAATGCTGCTGAAGCGCAATATCCAAAAGAGTAGGGTGTTTGTTGGAGGCAACTAAAATTACATCCCCTCCTTTTCCCCCATTGCCGCCATCAGGACCGCCTCGAGGAACAAATTTTTCACGGCGAAAGCTTACACAACCTTTACCTCCATCGCCGGACTGTACCCAGATTTTAGCTTCATCTACAAACCGCATTTATTTGTGCGATAGGTTAGTTAGCGTAAACACTTACTTTTATTCGGTCTCGGCCAAATCTTTCAAACTTTACTTTTCCATCAATTTTGGCAAAGAGGGTGAAGTCTTTTCCCAACCCCACATTGTTGCCGGGATGCCATTTAGTGCCCACCTGACGAGCAAGGATATTTCCTGCTAGTACCAATTGGCCGCCAAAGCGTTTAACACCAAACCGCTGGCTTTGACTGTCGCGACCATTTCGGGAGCTACCCTGTCCTTTTTTATGCGCCATCTTAATTTCTCCTTTACTTCTGATCTCTTATCTATTACGTTTTGCTCTTTACCCCGTTAGAAATGCTCTGCTTGTCCTGTTAAATATCAAATATCTTTTTCCTTATCTTTTAGATATCTTACTGTTTTTTATTTTTTTTCTACGCTTAATATTTGATGGACTCGTAAAAAGTCGAAGATGTCACCCTGAGCCTGTCGAAGGGTGAACATAAATAATTAATATTACGTCATGCTTCGACAAGCTCAGCATGACAAAATCCGCGAATTTTGACTTTTTACGAACTTATCAATATTTAAATAAACTAAAGCTATTTTCGACCGGTAACTTTTTAATCTAATATAAAAATAATGTCAAGAGTATAGAAAAAATTTTAAAAAAGGAGTAAAATGAACCTTCTTTCTTTTGCATGGAGAAAAAATATTTCTCAGAAGAACGAAAAAAATTAACTATCGGAAGGTTTACCATGCCGAAGAGGGGACTTGAACCCCTACGAGGCTACCCTCACTAGACCCTGAACCTAGCGCGTCTGCCAATTCCGCCACTTCGGCAGTTTTTTTAGAAGAAATTTTATAATAAAAAACCGCGATAGTCAAGGGGTATCTAACCGTAAGTTTTTGAACTTTAAAAAGATATGGAAGTCTTTGAAGGTTATAAAAATCTAAACCAAAAACTCCCGAACCCGGTGGTAACTTTGGGTAATTTTGATGGCGTCCACTTGGGCCATCAGGAAATCTTTTCTCGCGTACGAGAAAGGGCAAAAGAGATACAAGGGACTTCTTTGGTCTACACTTTTCATCCTCATCCTCTCTCCGTTCTGAAACAGGGAAGAGAATTTTTAAATATTACCACATTAGAGGAAAAATTAAATCTTATTGAGAAGGCTGGTATTGATGTAGTAATTTGTGAGCCATTTACTTTAGAATTTTCTCGGCTCACGGCTGAAGAATTCGTAAAAAATATTCTCTGGGGTCAAATCGGAACAAAAGAAATATTTGTGGGGGAGGATTACACGTTTGGGAGTAAACGTCAGGGAAATATTCATTTTCTAAGAACTATGGGTAAAAGCCTCAATTTTCGGGTAAAAATTATTGAATCTCAGATTAAGGACAATATTATAGTAAAAAGCAGTAAAATTCGGGAATTTATCCGGCAGGGAGACATATCAACTGCCAATCGGCTCCTGGGAAGACATTTTAGTTTGAGCGGTAAGGTAATAAAGGGAAAAGGGAGGGGAGCCAATTTGGGTTTCCCGACT
>DATEXU010000277.1:0-21118 GCA_035256645.1 Thermodesulfobacteriota bacterium
TCTGATTGTAACGCTTTTATCTTATCGAGAATTTTGTGTGCCAGGAGTTCCTTGCTCATTTGGGTAAGCTTTTCGGATTTTCCATTCCGACAAAGGAGGGTCACGATATTGGTATCCGTTTCAAAGCCCGCTCCGGGTTGAGTAACATCATTTGCAATGATGAGGTCAACATTTTTCGTTTGTAGCTTTTGCTGAGCATTAGCAAGGAGATTTTCGGTTTCCGCCGCAAAACCAACCAAAAAGGCAGCGCCTTTTTTCTTGCCCATTTCTGCCAAAATATCCGGGTTTTTAACCATGGCAATACTCACGTGATTTTTTTCTTTTTTGATTTTTTTAGGTGAGAACTCAGCCGGGCGATAGTCTGCCACTGCTGCAGCCATGATGACCGTATCCATAGATTGATAATGTTTTATTGCTGCATCATACATCTGACCGGCAGTTTCAACCGATATAACCTTAACCCCGCGAGGGAAGAGCACCTGGGTAGGACCAGTGACCAGAGTAACCTCCGCGCCCCTGATCTGAGCGGCTTCAGCCAAAGCATATCCCATCTTTCCCGAAGAACGGTTCGTGATAAACCGGATAGGGTCAAGCGGCTCTTGGGTAGGGCCGGCAGTAATTAAAAATTTTTTTCCTTTTAAGTCTTTTGGTCCGAGAATCGTTTTAATAGATTGGAAAATTTCCTCCACCTCCGACATCCGCCCTTTACCTTCCCAGCCACAGGCTAATTCTCCTTTTCCCGGGCCAACACAATAAAAACCGCGCTTTTTTAAAATATCGAGGTTTTCCTGAGTCGCCGGGTTGGTATACATATTCACATTCATAGCCGGCGCAAGCAGAATGGGAGACTGGGTAGCGAGCACAGTCGTGGAAAGAAAATCATCAGCAAGTCCGATGGCAAATTTAGCAATGACATTTGCAGTAGCCGGAGCAACCACCACCAAGTCGGCTTTATCCGCAAGAGAGACATGAGCGACTTCGGATGTCATAATGGTATCGAACATTTCGGTGATAACCGGATTGTTCGATACCGTCTGAAACGTGAGCGGGGTAATAAACTCCTGGGCATTTTTGGTCATAATGACCTGGACTTCGGCTTCGGCTTTGCGAAGTTTACGAACCAGTTCCGGAACCTTATACGCCGCAATCCCTCCTGAAATTCCCAGGAGAATGCTTTTCCCTTTTAAGGTATTCTCGTCAGAAAGTTTAGCCGTCATAGTTTGTATACCATACCATAGTTTGTTATTTTTACAAGTCAAAAGAAAATTGAGGTTTTCTCACCAGTTAACCAAGAAAATCTTTAATGAGTTTTTCAATCCGGTTTAAATTCTTGAGGGGATTGTCTACCCAGACGATACTCGAATCCGCCCGAAACCAGGTAAGTTGACGCTTTGCAAAGCGCCGGGTATCACGTTTCATGCTCCTCATCGCCTCTTCTAAAGGAATCTTATCATCCAGAAAAGCGCACATATGCCGGTATCCCAAAGACTGCATTGATTTTAATTCCGAGTGATACCCTCGGGCACGCAATGACCTGACTTCCTCGATAAAACCATCTTTTACCATTTGTTCACACCTGAGGTTAATCCGGTTATACAGGAAGGAACGATCCCAATGGATGCCGATTTGAACATAGTCATACTTCGTTTCTTTAAAAGCGTGTTTTTCATGGTGCGCGGAAATGGGAAGACCCGTAAGAAAATAAACCTCCAGTGCGCGGATAATCCGAAACGTGTCTTTAGGATGAATGCGAAGCGCAGAAGCAGGATCAACTTTGGTAAGCTCGTGATAAAGATACCCCTCCCCTCGTTGCGCTTCTTGTGCTCGGAGTTCCTGGTCGATCGCTCTATTTTCTTGTGCTCCCGGGAAAAAACCGCGGATTAAAGATTTAATATAAAGACCGGTTCCCCCGCACACTAAAACCCTCTTCTCTTTCTGCAGGATGGGGTCAATTGCTTTGCTCGCTACGTTTTGATAAAGGCCGGCGCTAAAATCTTGGTCAGGGTCAATGATGTCCAGAAGATGGTGGGGAACCAGTGCCTGCTCTTGTGGGTTTGGCTTGGCAGTGCCAATATCCATAGAGCGGTAGATTTGCATGGAATCAGCCGCGACAATTTCCGCATCAATCTTTTGCGCTATTTCCAGAGCAAGCTGGGTTTTTCCTGCTCCCGTAGGACCAACAATAAGGACAATTTTTGGTTTCAAAACTTTTTTCCTTCCGCGCTCAGCTTTTCAGCCCCCGCACTAATGCGAGAAAAAAATGCGGGGGAAGCAAAAAGGTAAATGATTTTATGGTTTCCCTGTTTTTTTTGCGATCAAACTTGACGCTCTCGTAAAAAGTCCTGTTTGTCACCCTGAACTCGTTTCAGGGTCTCATAAGTCCTTGATTTTACGAGATGCTGAAACAAGTTCAGCATGACATTTTCTATGGTTTTCAACTTTTTACGAGTTCGTCAAACTTAACCCTTCTAATTTTATCACTTTTTCATTGAACCGCAAACTCTTTCGTGTTAAAAAAGAAAATGTGAGAAATACGGCGGCGTAAGAGCTCACTCAGCAGAAGGTAGAACTAAGGCGTAAGCAGTGAATAATCATTGAATGGATAGATAAGTAAATTCCAAGAGCACTTTCCTGGTTTTTATGGGAGCAATAAATGATAAAACAGGTAGGGATCATTGCTAAAAAAAATAAACCGGAGGCGATTGAAGCAAGCCGAAGCCTGACAAAGTGGCTTACCTCACAGGGTTTGGAAGTTATCCTCGATGATCACTTGTTAAAAAAGGTTAAAGGTGACTGGCAACCGATTTCTCAGGCTCATTTCGCCAAAGTAGGATTAGTGATCGTGCTGGGTGGTGACGGGACATTCCTCGGAGCAGCTCGGCTGATAAAAAACGGAAACGTTCCTATTTTGGGGGTTAATTTAGGGGGATTGGGATTTTTAACCGCTTTTGGTTTAAATGAGCTTTATCCGGTTTTGGAAAAAATCTTATCCGGAACATTTGAAACCGAAAAAAGAATGATGTTAACCTCCACGATTATCCGGAAAGACAAAATTTTGGCTGAATACTTAGTGTTAAACGATGTTGTCATCACCAAAGTTGCTATCGCCCGGATCATTGATTTGGAAACCAGCATTAACGAACACTACCTTACGACGTTTAAGGCAGATGGCCTGATAATTTCAACCCCAACCGGCTCTACCGCTTATTCAATGGCCGCGGGAGGCCCCATTGTTTTTCCCTCCCTGCAGGCGATAATTTTAACCCCGATCTGCTCCCATACCCTGACGAACCGGCCCATTTTGGTCCCTGATTCCGCCGAGATAACCGTAACCATCAAGTCGCGAAAGGAAGGTATCTTTTTAACCTTCGATGGCCAGGTAGGGCAAAGTCTTAAGGCCGGTGACTTGGTAAAGATCAAAAAAGACCATTTTCTCAATATGATTAAATCCCCTTTTAAGGATTATTTTGAAGTTCTGAGAACGAAACTCCGCTGGGGCGAACGGTAGAAGATGTTAACAGACCTTAAGATAAAAAATTTCGCTATTATTGATGACCTCCACATCTCATTTTTGCCCGGTTTTACGATCCTTTCCGGCGAAACCGGAGCGGGTAAATCCATCATTATTGGAGCACTCAATCTCATTCTGGGGGGAAGAGGGTTCGTGGAACAGATTCGGACCGGAGAAAATGAGGCAATCGTTGAAGCGCTCTTTGATATCTCGAAGGATAAAACCTTTAAAGAACTCTTGGAAACAAAAAGCTTAGACACCGACGATAACACCCTTTTGGTCAAACGGATTATCTCTCGGGAAGGGAAAAATAAAATTTTAATCAATGGGAGCTTAGCTACCCTCAGCATGCTCACCGAAATAATGGAACCTTTGCTTAATATTTCAGGCCAGCATGAACATCAGGAACTCCTTCGGCCCCAAAACCACAGTGATATATTAGATAGCTTTGGCGGCCTCCTTGCCTTGCGGGAGCAGTATCATGAGACTTTCCGCCTTCGGGAGCAGATCAAGCAGGAGTTAGACCATTTAAAGGCGGAAAAAACCCGGGAATCGGAACGAAAAGAACTTTTCAGTTTTGAACACCGCGAGATTGAAGACGCTCACCTTACGCCAGGGGAAGAAGAGAAATTGAGAAAAGAAAAAACTATTCTTCAAAACGCCGAGGAACTGATGAGAACTTCCCACGATGTTTACGAAAGTCTTTACGGTAGCGATGAGGCAGTTATTTCTCATCTTAACCGCAAAGTCCGGGATTTGCGGGAAATAGCCATTATCGATCCTCAGCTCACCCCTTTTTCGCAAACCTTAGATTCGGTGATAATCCAACTCGAGGACATCGCTGTCTCTTTGCGGGATTACAGCAAGAAAATTCACTTTGACCCCCAGGTATTTGAGGAGATAGATAACCGGCTGGAGACGATTCATCGACTTAAAAGAAAATACGGAGAAACAATTGAAGAAATTCTCCTTTACCAAAAAAAGATTGAAGCGGAAATGGAAAAAATTTCTCTTCGGGATGACCGCCTCCAGGTCTTAGAAGAAGATTATGAAAAGGTAAGTAAAGAGGCGTTGACAAAGGCACAGGGACTTTCCCGGAAAAGAAAAGAAGTCGCCCTCGCTTTGAGCAAAAAACTGGAAGAAGAGCTTGCGAGCCTCGGCATGAAAAATACGCGGTTTTTTGTTGAAATCACCCAATCCGAATCTTTGGACGAAAGGGGCATGGATCAGATCGAATTTCTTATTTCTCCCAACCCTGGTGAAGAACTGAGGCCATTGGCCCGGATCGCTTCCGGCGGGGAACTTTCCCGGCTCCTGCTTGCTTTTAAACATATTTTCGCCCAGGAGGAAAAGGTATCCACCCTCATCTTTGATGAAGTTGACTCAGGCATTGGGGGAGCAACCGCTGAAGTGGTAGGAAAAAAATTATATACAATTTCCCGATATTATCAGACAATCTGCATTACCCATCTTCCACAGATCGCGTGTTTTGGTGATAACCAATACTCGATCTTCAAACAAATCGAGGAAAAGCGAACCAAAACCAGGGTAAAAAAGCTTAAGGCTGATGATCGGGTAGAGGAAATTGCCCGGATGCTGGGAGGAACTGAAATAACCACCCGCACCCGCACCTTGGCCCGGGAGATGATTGCCGGAGCGAAGAACGCATTTATCCAGCAACAAAAAAATAAATGAAAGGGAAGACATTTTCGGCGATAACACTATGGACTTTTTAATTCAAAAAGCTAAGATAAGGGATATAAAGGCGATTTATTCCCTGCTCAATCATTATACGGAGCAGGGTGAAATTCTCCCCCGTTCTTTGAGTGAACTTTACGATCAGATCCGCGATTTTTTCGTGTGCGTGGATGAAAAAAATGATACTCAACTCCTCGGGATCTGTGCCATGCACATCTGCTGGGAAGATATCGCGGAAATCAGGTCGCTCGCCGTTTTACCTGAATATCAAAGAAAGAAATTAGGAAGCAAGCTGGTTGAGGCGTGTTTATCTGAGGCGGTTATGCTGGGAATTTATAAAATTTTTGTTTTAACCTATAAACCGAAATTTTTTGAAAAATTCGGTTTTAAGCAGGTCGATAAATCAGTCCTGCCTCATAAGGTATGGGCTGACTGTATTAAGTGCGTAAAGTTTCCTGACTGTAATGAAATTGCAATGGTCCTTAACCTTTGAGGAGCGATGGAACCGTGTAAGAGACAACATTATCGTTTACCTGTTCAAAGCCCGGTAGCCTTTAAAATTATCCGAGGGAGAAATTCTGACGAGAGGACTCCCCCGTTAAACGGGATGATCAAAGACATCTCTCTGGGCGGGCTCCAGTTCGGCACCAATACGTTAAATCATGGGGATTTATATATCTTCAACGAGTTTGAAAGAACCAGAGACCGAGCCTTTAAGCCCAATCTTTTATTGGTAAGGTTTTCTCTTCCGGGAGAAGAAAAACCCTTTATTATTTATTGTCAGCCTCGATGGAGTGACCGGGGAGATTTAGTTGACGCCTATGAATTTTATATTGGGGTAAAATTCATCAAGGCTAAGCCGGAAGACCTGGTAAGGCTTCGAGATTATATTCAAAAGCATAGCAACGAAGAAAAACTGAAAAATTTTTATCAGCAAAAAAAACAGGAGACCAGAAGAAAGCAAACTGAGGAGATATTAATCCAAAAGTATGTGCTCGCGGCCCTGCCCGTTCGCTATCAAATCATAAGCTCAAAGGAGGGAAAAAGGTCACGGGCTATCAACGCGGTGACCCGTAATCTTTCGGCCTTTGGATTGTGCGCTCAGGTTGAAGACATGGATGCGGATGACATCCATATGGTTTTTAATGATACCCCGCTCAACCGAAATACTATTCAAATAGAGATTTCCATCCCCAAACAACAACCCTTTTCAGTTATCGGGGAAGTCAGATGGTTTGAGCGGATTAGCGGACAAGGAAAGTATAATTATAATGTGGGAATTAAATTTTTAAAAATTTCCGAAAAGGATATAAAAACCATTGTTGAATTTATTAAAGATAAGCCCGAAGACCTCAGCGGGGTTTCCCGTCGCGGTTAAATAACAAGTGCTATTTTTCCCTCAGGCTTAATGACAATGAGTTTCCCCCTAACCGTCTGGTCAAAAATCGAAAAATGTACGCAAACCCCTTGACACCAAGAGGTCAATCGCGTATAAAATCCAGGAAAGCCCGGGTGGCGGAATTGGTAGACGCAAGGGACTTAAAATCCCTCGGTGCTTGTCACTGTGCCGGTTCAAGTCCGGCCCCGGGCACTTGAAATTACTGAGAAATTTTTGATTAAAGTGGAAGGCGTTTCAGAGGTGTTTTGAGAAATTTGACCATTTTTTGACCATGGTTGAACCAAGGTTTTCAATTCTCTCTCGTCCACCATATTGTAACGCTTAAAAACTGATATCGTTTTGTGTCCTGATGCGGCCATGATTTTAAAATAGTCACGGCCTTCTTTTCTCCAGTTGTTGATGTAAATGTGGCGGAAATCATGGAAGGTAAAATTTTCAATCCCAGCCTTTTTACAGATCCACTCATGTGCCGATCGAATACGATGTGCATTAACCGGCTGCCCATTCCTAAGAAAAGACATGGTCACTATTTAAGAGCCTTACCTTCGAGTCTTTCCTTAAGACCTCTATCAACTCCGGATGGATAGGGATTGATCTTCCACAACCTGTTTTTGTGTCTTCTGGCCTCAATCTGATAAATCCTTCTTTCAGATTAACCCTCGATGAAGAAAGGTTAACGATCTCGGATTTTCTCATGGCTGTCCGATATGCAGCTATAGCAATAGGGAGATACCAGGAAGGACATTTAGCCTTATAGCTTTCCCACTCCACTGAAATTGCGCTGCCGTAGCCACGGGGGGTCGACACGCGGTGATCACGGAAACGACGCTTAGCGCCACCACAGCGCGTACGCGAGTCGCTTCATGAAGGGTCGTGATTTAGACGTTAGGGTCATCGTTGTTCCTTATATGGTTGTTATTTCGTAGTCAGTTAATATTGACGCTGAATGCTTAAAACATCCTTGTCACCTTGTGGCACATGATTATTAGCCTCCATGGGCACCTAAGTTCTGTGTTCCGACTACTTCTTTGTTAGTCAGAGGTGCTCGCATGGCCACCAAGAGGGGCGCGTCCCAGTTATAAATATCCGGGCGAAATTGGATCGTGCCGTCTTCGTCTGCCCAGGCAGTCCAATAAACCAGGTAAATCGGTATCCTTTCCGGCAGCACCACGGTAGTGGGGACCTTTTTCCCCAACTCGTTTAAAAACGCTTCCCGATTCCAACGGGGATCTCCTTTGAGCAGATACACGGCAAGTTCGATCGGCTTTTCAATTCGGATACATCCATGGCTGAAGGTCCTCTGCGGTTTCTCGAACAAATAGCGACCTGGCGTGTCATGAAGATATACATCAAATTTGTTGGGAAAAATTAATTTGACACGCCCCATGCCGTTGGAAGGACCTGGATCCTGGCGCAGGCGGTAAGGAAAATCATCAGGGCTGATTGCCGACCAATTGACCGTCTTGGGATCGACTTCTGGAGCCTCCGGTCCCAAACCTTTAAACATACGGATGTTTCGTTGGGTAAGATACGATGAATCGCGCTTGATTCGCGGAAGCATTTCATGTATCACCATGTCATGGGGAACGTTCCAGTAGGGATTAACAAACATGTATTCCATCGTTGAGTTTAAAACCGGTGTGGTGTCCTGAATTGTCCCCACCACGATACGCATAGCCAGCACTTGTGCCTCATCCTCCATTACCTTAAGCTGGAATAACGGGATGTTCACAAGGATATAACGTCGTCCCAAGTCCTGCGGTAGCCAGCGCCAGCGCTCGAGGTTAAGCTCCAACTGTTCCACCCGGCGTTCCACGCTTACATTGAGCTCGGCGCGGGTCGCGGCGTCCATTGTGCCAGAGGCACCCAGGCCATGGCGGCGCTGGAACCGTTTCAAGGCCTGCTCGAGTGCTTCGTCGAACAGCTGGGAGTCCGCCCACTTAGCCGCCTCGAGGTCACCGTCGAGGCTTAGCCGCTCACGAAGCGCTGCCACTCGAGAGCCATGATCACTCCGCTTCAGGGTCGGCCCGTCTGGGATTGTGGGCCATCCTCCCCGCGAAGCCAATTCTCGGTAGTACCATAGCGCCTGGCGCAACCGTCGAAAGCCCGGGTGATCTGGTTCCAGCTTTGCCAGTGAATCCGAGATATTATTCGAGGCCAGGGAAGCCTCCAACAAAGTGGCAAGATCAACCTTTTGCTGGTTTGGTACCCACATTGGCTGGATGGTTTCTGGATTCACACGGCCGAAAAGAAGATGGGACCCGTACACAAGGAAAGCGTCCGTAAGCAAGAGATCAAACTCCGCCAAGCGGTCAGGAACTACCACTAAGCCTTTTTGGATGTCGGAGCGAACCGCCGCGAGCAGATTTTCAATAGCGGCGAGGTGGTAGTCATTCGGCCGCAATCCTTCGAGATCTGCTCGCCGAAGGGCTTTCAGAAGGTCATCCGCACGCTGGAGGCTCCATGCCTCACGGTAATGACGCCGTTCATAGAAGTCGGTGAGGGCCGCTCGTGCGTATATTGAGTCGCCCCCTGCCCGGAGATTTCCGGCCTTGATGAGATTCCAAATAGGCGTTTTTGGTGCTGTGAAATGCTGTTCTACCCTCTTGGTACAGGCCGTAAACAAAACAATGACGGCCAATGTAACTGACCAGCACAACAAAACCCTTTTCACGTTCATTGTGTATGTACCTAACTTTGCGTAGGTTGCCTAACAATGTTTATATTGAACTGTATAAAAAAACCAAACATTAAACTTTTACAGTATAACACACTTAAAGATTATGTGAATTTAGTGCATACTATATTTTAATATGCGTATATTTTCAATGAACTTTTTGACCCCCCAGTTAAATAAAACTTGATTTATGTAATTTAATATATTAATTTAAACCCCAAAGCTAAATTAGGGAGGGGGTTGTAGCCCTAATATTTTTTTGATAACGGCAATTTCGGTTTAATTATTAATTGGTTAAAATGAAAGGAGGAAAGCTTATGAAAAAATATATTTTTTTATTAATCCTTCCGCTATTCTTAGGGTCGGTTTTTTCTGGTTGTTGTCATATGAAAAAGACTGCGCCAGCCCCCGTAGAAGTAGTTGCACCCCCACCTCCGCCACCACCCCCTGCTCCGGAACCTGAACCAGCGCCTGCCCCCGCGCCGGAGCCAATGCAGGAAAAGGGTTAATTTCAAGGTAATAGAAGTATGCGCCGGGGAGAATGTGATTCTCCCCGGCTTTTTACTAACATTTTTAGCTTCAAAATTATTTCTAAAGAAATTTAAATTTAAAACTATACTATACGATGATTGTTTAACCGGCTAACAATGATCAGCATATCGGTTAGCCGTTTTTTTTAGATTATAGGGAAACAATAGCATTCACTCATGCAAGGATAAAATGTCAGTTGGATGCTATACAATTTCCCTCCATAAAATCCGCCTTGGGCTCCTCCAGCTTTTTCCTTCATTCGCCAGCCATCCAGCCAGTTCAATTTGTGCTTCCATTTTGAATTTTTATGGGCTATAAGAAATAATTTAAAGGCATAGAACACCCTTGCAGGGGCTCGGAGAAGCATTTGCTCTCTGTGGGAGAACAACGATCTCTCGGATCGGGCTTGGCAGAAGATCGTATCTCGGGGGCTGCAAAGGAATTAACCGAAAAAATCTAAACAATTTCAGAGGATAGAGTCTCTATGAAGGCCCTGATTTTGAGTGCTGGTCAAGGGCGGCGTCTACTTCCCCTTACTGCCGAATGTCCAAAATGCATGTTGTCAGTAGGTGGGCGTTCTCTGATCGAGTGGCAGATTGATGCACTGTCCGCCGCAGGGATAAACCGAGTGAGTGTGGTGGTTGGTTATCGTGCTGATCAGGTCGAGCGGGTTTTGACCCAGCGCTATGGAGCAGGTCGCATCAAACTTATCGACAACCCTCAGTTTGCCGAAACGGACAACCTCGTCAGTTGTTGGATTGCCCGGGAGGAAATGAATGAGGATTTTTTCCTGCTTAACGGTGACACGTTGTTCGAAATCGAGGTGGTGCGGCGGGTGCTGAGTAGAGCCGCACACCCGGTGACCGTAGTGACCACTTATAAGCCCCAGTACGATGCCGATGACATGAAGGTGACCTTGGAGGGACAAAGACTCGTCAACATCGGAAAGGATCTCGAGCCCGAAAAAACTGACGGCGAGTCAGTGGGGATGATTCTTTTTCGGGGCGAAGGCCCGTCCCTTTTCCGCCAAGGGCTTGAGAAGGCCATGGGTGATCCTTCGTCTTCCCGGAAATGGTACTTGTCCGTAATAAGAGATTTGTGTCCGACCATGAAAGTATGGACATGTTCAATCGAAGGTCTGCGGAGCTGTGAGGTCGATTACCCTGCGGATTTGAAGAGTGCGGAACACATGGTGAGCGCGTGCGCGTGCACGGAAGAATCGGTCGCAAAATGCGGCTAACGGCGACAGCCGCATCGCCCTCTGCCAGTAAGGGATGCGGATCGTGCGGGAGAAACTTCAGCGTGTTTGGCATGGGTGTGCCCCGCGCAGCGAGAGGATGATTCGTTACCCCCGCCCGGCCAGGACTTCTTCCACCAAACGCCAGTCGCTGACCGTGTCCACATCGACGGCGGCTTCGGGAAAAGGCAAGATGACTACTCCCGCCTTGACGTTCATGCGGGCTGACAACCTCCTCAAGCCTTCCTCCAGGGACAGCGTTCCCATCAGATAGCGGACCACCACCTGCCAACCGATTACCCGCATCATTCGCCAGGGTTTCTTGCGGTTGCGTTCGCATTTTCGCCAGAACTCCGCCGCATTTCGGGCGCGAGGGGTCAAGAACGCAAAAAGGTTACACGAGCAGAAACCACCGTCACTCAGCTTGGTGGAGGTCCTTTTGGTCTGGGGAAATGCGCGCATGACCTGTGCATGGGAGGCAAGACCGACGACAATATCACAGCCGGAGGCACGTGCCTTGCTGCAAAAGAAGTCGACTATCTCGGCGTTCAAAAACGCGTGATCCGCAGTGGTGACGAGAGAGGGAACGTCTGGGGAGAGCCACTCCAACACATGGTACGTGCTTGCACTGGGAGTTGCCTGAGGGGGGATCCATCTGATCTTACCTGCGTTAATTCGGGAAAGCAGTTCAGGCTCCTGGACAAGCAAGCCCTCGGAAGGGCCGCACACCGCGAGGGAGTCTACTTCCCGGGCCTCGGCAAGCGTGTCGAGCACGCGCAGCACCATAGGCCTTCCTCCCAAGGGAACAAATGACTTACAGGGAGCACCGACCGCCTGCGCCACGGGATCGTCGGGGCCGCGGTCTCCTGCAAGCACCACACCGGTGAAAGCTTTTCTTGGTTCAGTCATGGCAATAGTCCGGGCCGGCTAAATTCCCGCCTTGCAAGGGTGAGTAGTCTGGCGGAGTTTTGTCCTTTCCACCGAACACTAAGAGCGGTTTCAGGCCAATTCCTTTCCGTAAATTCGATAGCGTTTGTATACCGTGCCTCCGATGGATTCGATAATAGTTCGCATCCTCATGTTGTCTTCGAGTATCCAGGACATTTCCACGTTCCGGATGCCGCGTCTTACTGCCGGAATACGTGCCGCGTCTATGAGCATAATGGCGAGTGCGGGCCCGAGCAAGGTCTCCTGGTAGCGCCGGCACACTCCCATAAGGGGGACACGTGCAGAGGTGGGGCATTTTACCTTGAGACGCCATAGCAGCTTCATCCAGCCGAAGGGGAAAAGTCGTCCGTTGAGATCTCGAATTGCTTCATTGAGGTTGGGAAGCACTACGATCATGCCCGCAGCGGCACCGTTCACTTCTGCGATCTGCACGAATTCTTTGTCCACCAAGAATTTAATATCCTGCCCCATATGTTGGAATTCCGCCCTCGTGAACGGGACAAAACCCCAGTTTTGGGACCAGGCGTCTTCAAAAATTCCCTGCAGGATTTTGAGCTCTTCGGCGAAACGAGACATGCGCAACGGCCGAAGGCGCACGTCTTGTGCGGCCCTTGCGGTAATTTTCTGTAGCAGGGGGGGCCACTCAAAGTCAGCGTTGACAAGATAGGCGAGAAGATCCTTTTCCTTGCGATAGCCTTGTTCCTCGATCCGTGGACCATAATAACGGCGCGCATGGCTCATCATGATTGAGGGGGGCGTATCGAATCCCTCTACGAGCAATCCGCCTTCCTGGTTTAGGGAAAGATTGAGGGGGCCGAGAATGCGGCGCATCCCCTTGCCGCGGAGCCACTGTTCAGCCGTATCGGTGAGGGCCTGGAACGTCTCGGCGTTATCTTCGGCCTCGATCATTCCGAAGAAGCCGGTGGCATCCCGATAGCGCTCGATATGCAGCTCGTCTACTTGAGCGCTGATTCGGCCCACAGGCCGCAATCCACGGTAGGCGAGCCAGGAACAGTATTGGGCGTGTGCGAAGTAAGGATTGCGGGAGGAAAGATGCCGGCGTCGCTCAATGAGAAGCGGCGGGACCCACATCGGGTCATCGCCATAGAGAGACCAGGGAAGGCGGATAAATTGACGAAAAGCACTCCGTCCCTCAACTCGTGCGATCCAGAGTGATTGGTTGGGTCGATCGTTTTGTTTGGCCAGAGGTTGGAGAGGACGCTTCACGGCAAAACTCGGTATTCCCTCAAGGTCAGCAGTCCGGGAGCCATGGCACTCTGTTAAAGCCTTGAGGCCTTTCTCGACCGGAAAACCGCACAAAGAGCGAAAACAAGGACCATCTTGTGGAATATAAGAAGCGCATTTCAATTGAGCACCCAGAGCGTTTGTTCAGAATTGTGACCCCCGCCTTTCTTTGTGTTGCCACGAAGGCCAAGGTGGGAGGTTACCTTTTTTCATCATTTTACAACTAATCCGAATATCTACAAGAAAAATTTTCAACAACAGACAATCAAAATTCCGCCCCTCTATTGACATGCTCTAAGCAGATATGCATAATGATATTTTTTATACATATACTTGCGAAAACCCGTTTCATTTGATTAACCATCAATCGGATAACGACCTTGATCATAAATCGTTACCTCATTGCCGAAATAATAAAGCCTCTGGTCAGTATGCTTGTGGTTCTGGTGATAATCTTCGCGGCATACAGCACGAATCGCTACTTTGCAGATGCGATATCCGGCCTTATGTCCATCAATACAATCATAATCCTTATTCTTCTCAAGATATTGATCGCTCTGGAGGTAGTTCTTCCCGCCAGCCTTTACCTTTCGGTCATAGTCGGTTTAGGGCGGCTCTATAATGATAACGAAATGACGGCGCTCTTTGCTTCCGGCGTGGCCCTTCGTCGGGTGCTGGCAGTCGTTTTTGTTTTGTCCTTACCGGTCGCGTTCCTGGGGGGAAGCTTATCGCTCGTCGTGAGGCCATGGGCCTACGAACAATTTTTCTGGTTAAAAGCCAAAGCAAAGGCCGAGTTTGACGTCAGCCGATTGCAAGCAGGCAAGTTCTATAAAATTGGCGAAGGAAACCGGGTTATCTTTATTGAGAAAATTGACCGCGCCCGGCAGAGAGCGGAGGGGGTTTTCCTGCAAAAAGATCGGAAGGGCGAAAATGAGATGCTGGAAGTCTTATACGCGAAGGAGGCCTATCAGCGTCTTGACCCGGCTACCGGCAGACAGGTCATCCGCTTTCTGGGCGTCTGTTTTTATGAATTCCCTCGCACCGGAGAATGGAGCGGGCGTGCTATGGAATCATCGCAATACACGCTCTCTTTATGGCCCCAGGAAATTATGCCCGTGGAATACAAGACAAAGGCCGCTTCTACGTTTCATCTGGCTCGTTCCGACAACCCGTCAGACATTGCTGAGCTCCAGGGGCGGGTTTCAGTGCCCCTTGCCACCATCCTCCTGGCGCTCCTCGGTGTGCCTCTGAGTCGGATAGAACCACGTAAGGGCAAACATGCCAACCTACCAATTGCCATAGTCATTTACGGATTCTATAACAGCATCGTCACCGTGGCCAAACTCGGGGTGGAACAAAGTCGGATACCCTCCTTGCTGGGTATTTGGTGGGTGCAGGTGTTGCTGGCCGGTGTCTTGTTTATCCTTTTGCGTAACCCTTCTCAGCAATGCTGGTATCCCCGGCGAGGGCGGTGATCATGTTTTTGCGACCTTCTTTCGTGAGGATTTTTCCCATCATCTGGTATTGCGGGCGCTGTGATGAAAATAATTGATCTTTATATCGGCAAAAGCTTCACCTGGTGTTTTCTGCTTGTACTGTCCATATTGGGATTTCTGTTCAGCTTTTTTGAGTTTATCCTTGAAGTGGATGATGTGGGAAAAGGACATTATCAGGTTATGGATGCCCTTTCCTTTGTGCTTCTCACCCTGCCGGGCCGGATACTGGACCTGATACCGCAAAGCTGCCTCCTGGGGGGGGTCATAGCCCTTGGGCTGCTGGCCGACAAATATGAACTCGTCGCCATGCAAGCCGGCGGTATATCGGTGCGCCGGATCTGCTGGGCAGTCCTTGCGGCTGCCACGCTTCCCATGCTGGCGTCGGGAATCCTGGCAGAGTTTATCGTGCCGCCCCTGGAACAGCAAGCACGGACGGGACGTTTGGTGGCGCTCACAAATGCTGATATCACGTTTACCAAGGGCGGTTTTTGGGCGCGCAACGGAAAGGTCTTTATACACGTCAGCAAAATCCATCCCGGGGGTATTCCTGAAAACATTGACATTTTTGAGTGGGACCAAGAGGGCCGTCTCCGCGTATTCACGCACGCCCAAAAGGCTGATGTCCCCGCACGTAACAGATGGGTGCTCACCGATGTTGAACAGAGGATCATCTCCAGGGAAGGTGTGACCAGCAGGCGTCTTCCCAAACTCACCATTGAATCGTTCCTCAGTGCGGAGCAGATGACCATCCAGGAGTTTCCGCCGGCAATGCAATCACCCACTGACCTTTATCAATATATTCGGTTACTGCGGGAGAGCGGCCAAAATTCCGATCAATACGACTTAGTATTCTGGCAAAAGGTAAGTACCCCTCTGTCTACAGCTGCCCTGGTTTTGCTCTCCCTTACTTTCGTGGTTGGAACAACCCGTGGGCATACCGCCGGATTCAGGATAATGATCGGGGCAATCGTCGGGATTGTGCTGCATTTTCTCAATCAGATTCTTGGAAACCTCGGACTCGTTTTTGGTTTAAACCTGGCATTCATCGTGATGGCACCTATTGCAGTGATCTTCTGTTGCGCTCTTTGGCTCCTGTCGCGCGCCTATAGCCCATGACCAAATGAATCTCTCCTGACTTTTCTTCTCGAAGCAGCGTCACCGGGCATGACTTATCCCCGGCTTCTCAGCCGATTGGTTGAGGCAATGGTACCCGCTGGTCGCCTTCATTGACGAAGCGTTGTTCTGTTGGCGAGAAAACTCTCACTGTAAGCTGCATCTCCAGTCCAACGACACTTCGGATCAGACGAAAGACATGGTATCGGGCTCGTCGATGTGCTGTTCGGCCGAGGGATGACGCTGACGGGATACCGATTGAAAAAACCCTGCCCCACGGCGTCTCAAGATGTCCTAAACAAGTGCGATGGGTATGGCCATGCAAAATGAGTTCGGCGCCATGACGCGCCAGGAGGGCTTGAAATGCTGTCTGGTCCGAAAGTCGTTTCCGCCAGGAAACCGTCCCGGGAACCGGTGGATGGTGGATCAGCACCACTCTTAAAAGGCCTCTTCGTCCTGTCTCGTCAAGGATATTCCCAAGCTTCTTCAACTGGCCTTTGCCAATGCTGCCGGTAGCCAAAAACGGTATGGTTGGGCACGCGGTGGAAACACCGATGAGGGCCATGTTGCCGCGGACTCGTAACGTGGGAAAGACAATACGGTAATCCTTTACCTTCCCTGAAAAATCCTGTTCTGCATCGGAGGCCATGTAATCTGACCAGAGGCGAAACGTGCGCTCCCACGCTGTGGCAACATACGCGTCATGATTGCCGGGTATTACCATTACCTTTGAAGGCGGCCCCAGAGACTGAAGCAATTCTCGAGCCTGACGAAATTCGCTCGGCAAGCCCAGGTGGGTCAAATCCCCGGTGACAACGATATGATCGGGTTTGGTAGACTGCAGGTCTTGCAGCAGGGCGTCGAGAACATCCCCATGATGCTCCGCATGCCGGTGCAGGTGCCAGGAAAGATACGCGTACACTCTTTTATTCAGCAGTTCCCGTACCCTCACACCGCTTGTCGAAATCAAGTGGGGATCGGAAAGATGAACCAGCCTGAATACCTCCTCTTTAGACGAAAGCTTGTCCTCTAAATTGAACCTGTTCAATATAACAACCTATTCAATATTAATTGATGCATAAAATATCCTCCGAGAACATAATTCAGAGTATACCTGAAAAAGAGGGTTGTTTTTGCATTGGAGAGCTTCAAAACATCCAAAAGTACTTTTAATTCCAGAGACAAAATGAGAAAAACAAGTGAAACTTTCCTAATATTTTGATATTGTGAGGCCTTTGAATTTTGTCATTTCGAGGAGCGGCAGTGACGAGAAATATTAACAATTTCATATTAATAAGATTTCTCCCTTCGGTCGAAATGACAGAGAATCGGTATTTTTCAATCATTGTTTATAAATTAAAGCAGCTTGAGAAAATACGCACTTTTTTCTCATAACAAATAGTTAAGAGGCCCAAATTTTGGCCTTCAACGGGTCTTTGATTGATGGGACTTTACAAAATTCATATTTTCATTATATAATAATTTGTATTAGATTAATACCAGACTTTTTTGCGCCTGTCCGGGTCCAAGGAAGCCTTGGGTGGCAGGTTTTTTTTATGGGAGCTGCACCGGTGCCGATCTACGCCTACATTTTTTGCGAGAGCCCGATTCTTCTCTGGGGATTGTCCCCACGCCAGCGCTTGGAGCGAGTGCTCAGGCGCGCGGGCGTAGTCGATTTTTTAGAAAATCTTGAATCCATTCCGGCTCAAAGTCCAGTACTATTAATCCGCGGCGATTACCTTTATGACGATCGGGTGATCAATAGGCTGATTGAGACCACCAATGTGATATTACAGGCCGGTCCTGCCGAGGCACGAGTGGCGGTCGCTGCCAATGTTCCCTGGAACTGCGCGTTGCAAGCATGGAAACTCCTGAACGGCCGATCCACTGAAACATCCTTGCCCGGCATGAGAACCGAAACCCCGGAGACCCTCTCTTCGTCATTTCAGGCGCGCCTCAAAAAGTCAGATCCGCCTTTTGTTCTACCCATTACCGAAACAAATTGTCGTGAGCTGGAACAGCGCCTCTTTGCCGGGTCCTACAAGGGGGTGACCGACCTGGTGACCAAATGGGTGTGGCCGCGTCCCGCTCAGTGGTGCACGAGAGTGTGCGCTCGTTTGGGGCTGAGCCCGAACCAGGTCACGTTCATAGGCTTCGTACTGGTTATTCTCGCGACCGTACTGTTCGCCCGCGGCCGGTTCGGTTGGGGATTGCTGGCCGGGTGGGTGATGACCTTCCTGGACACGGTTGACGGAAAATTGGCCCGCGTAACCATAACCTCCAGTCGGTTCGGGCATCTTTTTGATCATGTGATTGACCTCGTGCACCCGCCAGTCTGGTACGTAGCCTGGGGCCTTGGTCTGGGCGTTTCCCATGTGGGCTTGCCGGAGATCTCATTGAATAGTACATTATGGGTGATCATCGTCGGCTACCTCGTGGGACGCCTCGTTGAACTTGTGTTTAAGCTGTGGTTGGGACCTTTTGTAATATTCTGCTGGCGCCCGGTGGACTCGTATTTCCGGCTCATTACCGCGAGACGTAACCCCAATCTCATCCTGTTGACGGCAGGCGCCGTCACCGGTCATTGTGACTTTGGTTTGCTGGCGGTGGCCTTCTGGACCGGGCTGACCAGTCTTTTTTTGCTCATCCGCCTGGGTATGGCCGGTTTTACTCGGATAGCCTCCGGCCCTTTGCGCACCTGGCTGTTGGATATTGACCAGGGGGCCTATGATAAGTCGTTGGCGGCGAAGCTATTCACCCGGCGACCGGCAAATCAGTCAACAGATAAGTATGAGTGACGATCCCAAAACCCTCCTAACAGATGGGTCTGTACAGCAGTTGTCCGAGTCGTGCATTTCTGTGCCGCGTCCTTTGAATCCCGCCAAAACGCTCGGCCTCGGTTTGATTAGCAATCCCCTGAGCGGCGGCAACCGGAAAGGTCTGCACATCATTCGGGAGGTCTTGGCCGGGCGACCACAGACATACCATCTTGAGGCGAGTACACCCTCAGAAGTAGGATCAGCTCTGGCCGAATTCGCCCGGAGGAAAGTGGACGTCGTGGCTGTAAACGGAGGTGACGGCACCATCCACGCGGTTCTCACGGAGCTTTTCCGACAGCCATCACCTGGGCCGATTCCCTTACTCGCGCTCTTGCGTTCAGGCACGGCCAGCATGATCGCCAGGGATGTTGGGTTGAGCGGTTCTCGGCGAGAAGCGCTCAGCAGGCTTCTAACCTGGATCAGCACCGGCTCCGGCAGCGCGGCTGTTGTCCAACGGCCTCTATTAAAAGTGGAAGTGTCACCCGATCAGAAACCTCTCTACGGGATGTTTTTGGGAGCAGCCGGTATCTGCCAGGGAATTCGGTTCTGTCTTGATCGCGTGCACAGCAAGGGCGTAAGCGGCCAGCTGGCCGCGGGACTGACGTTAGGCCGATTTCTGTTAGCCGCAGTGCGCGGGGACAAAAGCTTACTTTTCCCGGTGCGGGCCACCGTTGGCTTGGACAAAGAGCCTTCGGAGCAACGGGAGTTTATCTTAATTCTCATTAGCACACTTGAACGCCTGTTCCTTGGGATACGGCCTTACTGGAGTACTGAAACCGGACCCCTTTACTACACCGCGCTCGCCGCCCGTCCACGGCATTTGCTGCGGGCGTTACCCGCCTTGCTGCGCGGCCAAAAAGGCCGTTTCTGCGCGCCGGAGTATGGATACTTTAGCCGAAAAGCCCGGGAAGTGCGGCTCACCATTACCGGCGGCTTCACCCTCGACGGCGAACTTTATGCCTTGGATAATCAAACAACCAATCTCACCATCACCGAAGGTGGAAAAGTATCCTTTTTAAAATTATGACCATTACCGCGCCAGCAGGACTTATTACTATCATCCGCCAAAAGACCTCAAGGGATGCCCCTCCCGGGATAAAAGCCCTGATTGAAGAGATACTTGCGCGTCACCGCGACGCTGCCCAGGCCATTCTCTGGTATGGATCCTGTTTCCGAACAGGTGACGATAGCAACGGAATAGTCGACTTCTACCTGGTGGTGGATAACTATGGCCATGCCTACCACCGCCACTCTTATGCCTTTTTTAATAAACTTTTGCCACCCAATGTTTTCTATTTTGAGATCCCCTGCGAAGGAGGCGTGAGACGCTGCAAATATACGGTCTTTAGCTTGAAAGACTTTCAGCAAGGGGCTACGATGCGCTGGTTTCGCTCGTATCTGTGGAGTCGGCTTGCACAGCCTATGGGCCTTGTGTACGCACGCACCAACCACGTGGCAGAGCAGGTGTACGCCACGATGGCCCAGGCCCTGCTTACCTTTATCACCCGGGTATTGCCCCTCATGCCTTCACAACAATTCACCAGCCGAGAATTGTGGTGCAAGGGGCTTGCGCTCAGCTATGCGGCTGAACTGAGAGCAGAACGGCGTGATAAGCTTACCGATCTGTTTGACGCAGCCCCACGCCATTACGAAGAACTGACGCGTGCTGCAATGGATACCGTCTCGTATTCTGTAGAGGCTATGAGCGCCAATCATGCATGGCGCTATCGGACGAGCATTCCCGCTCTGACGCGCTTTTCCAGCCGGGTCATGTGGGCTTTGCGCCGTCTCCAGGGCAAAATACTTTCAATATTGCTGCTCGTTAAAGGATTATATACCTTCCAGGGCGGGCTGGATTATGTTCTTTGGAAGATAGAACGGCATTCGGGTGTTAGGATCCACATAGATCACCGTTTGAGACAGGTTCCGTTGGTGGGAGTGGTGGTGCTTTTCTGGCGGCTTTACCGGCGTGGCGCTTTTCGTTAGGGAAATAACCGGAGGACGGCGGACCCGGGTAACATCCTGTTATGCATGCCTGCCAAAATTCGCTGTTGAATTGCCGGAGTTAACAATTTAGCGTTTGACAAAACAAAGTATTAATTTTATTATTTTTAACCTTTTTTGCTATAAGGCTTTAGATATAGACCGCAATTAATTTTCTGAGGAAGTGACCTCAAACATCGTTAGGGAGGTTTTGAATGAATACCTGGCTCATTATCGGATTTATTGGACAAGCTTTGTTTTCCATGAGGTTCATAGTTCAGTGGATCGCCTCGGAACAGAAAGGAGAAAGTGTTATTCCTACACTGTTCTGGTATTTTAGCCTGGCCGGAGGACTTACCTTGCTTGCGTATGCCATCTATAAGCAAGACCCGGTTTTTATTCTTGGACAAAGCGCGGGGGCCTTGATTTATATTCGGAATCTGGTCCTCATTTTTCGCAAG
>DATEXU010000278.1:0-5278 GCA_035256645.1 Thermodesulfobacteriota bacterium
AAAATATGTATTGCGACACAGCCTCTTCGCGGGAATGACGCCTCGAAATTTATGCAAAGAAGTGTTAGATTCACTACACTAACGAGATACTGATCAAGAAAGGAACGTTACGATGTTAAAGAGAATCAATCCCACCACAACCAAAACCTGGCAAAGCCTCTTACAGCACCTCGAAAAGATGAAGACCACTCACATGCGAGATCTTTTCACTCAAGACCCGGCGCGGTTTCAAAAATTTTCTCTCCGGCTCAATGATAGTGTGGTGGATTATTCGAAAAATCGGATTACCGGAGAGACCATGGGTCTCTTAATTGAATTAGCTCAAGAAATAGATTTAACCGATGCTATCGAAAAAATGTTTACAGGAGATAAAATCAATGAAACTGAACATCGGGCCGTTTTACACGTTGCCTTGAGAAACCGCGAGAACAGACCGATCTATGTTGACGGCAAAGATGTGATGCCGCAGGTCAATGAGGTCCTTCAAAAAATAAAAGTCTTCTCGGAACAAATAATTTCCGGTAAGTGGAAAGGATACACCGGCAAGAAGATTACTGATCTGGTGAATATCGGAATCGGCGGATCAAACCTTGGCCCGCTTATGGTGACTGAGTGTTTGCGGCCTTATGCTCAGGAAGGTCTATCGGTCCATTTTGTTTCTAATGTGGATGGCACGCACCTTGCCGAGACTGTGAAAAAATTAAATCCTGAAACCACCCTTTTTATGATTGCCTCCAAAACCTTTACCACCCAGGAAACCATGACCAATGCCTTTTCCGCTCGGAACTGGTTTTTAAACCAGGCAAAAAACCCCCTGCATATCGCAAAGCATTTTGTGGCAATTTCCACTAATAAGGAAAAGGTAAAAACCTTTGGCATTGACGCGGACAACATGTTCATTTTCTGGGACTGGGTAGGTGGTCGCTACTCCCTCTGGTCGGCGATTGGTTTATCCATCGCGTGTTACCTGAGTTATGAAAACTTTGCTGAATTATTGGAAGGCGCCTTTGAAATGGATTGCCATTTCCGTGAAGCGCCCTTTGAAAAAAATATTCCCGTGATCCTGGGATTGATCGGCATCTGGTATAATAACTTTTTGGACGCCGAGACTGAAACCATTGTGCCTTATGACCAGTATATGCGCCGGTTCCCCGCCTACTTGCAGCAAGGAAACATGGAGAGTAACGGTAAATCAATTGATCGAAACGGTGACAAGGCAACCTACCAGACCGGGCCAATTATCTGGGGTGAACCCGGAACCGACGGCCAGCATGCCTTTTTCCAGCTTATTCACCAGGGGACAAAACTGATTCCCGCTGATTTCTTGGCTCCCGCAATCAGTCATAATCCTTGGGACGATCATCACACGATATTACTGTCAAACTTTTTTGCCCAGACCGAAGCCCTCATGAAAGGAAAAACCAAAGAGGAAGTAATCGAAGAATTAAAAAAAGAAGGCAAGACAGACAAAGAAATCCAAAGGCTCTATCCTTTTAGGGTGTTTGAGGGCAACAAGCCGACCAACTCGATTCTGTTTAAAAAACTTACTCCGCGAGTCCTGGGAAATCTTATTGCCCTGTATGAGCACAAGATTTTTGTCCAGGGAGTAATCTGGAACATCTTCAGCTTTGATCAGTGGGGCGTGGAACTGGGAAAACAGCTCGCCAAAAAAATCCTGCCCGAATTACAAGACAAGAGACCGGTAACTTCGCACGACTCTTCTACGAATGGCTTGATCAATGCGTTCAAGGAGATGAAAATGATGTAGGGGCGACCGGCCGGTCGCCCCTACGAAAATATACGTTGGGACAGGTTGCTGTAGGGGCACGGCGCGCCGTGCCCCTACCTGGTTGGCTACTTCTTCTTCAATTGGTTAGCCACTGCTTCGGTTGCTTTTTTTACTGCTTCCTGATCACCGAGATAATAACTTCGGATGGGGGTTAAATCATCATTGAGCTCATAGACCAGGGGAATCCCGGTAGGAATATTAAGTTCTACAATTTGGTCTTCAGGAACGTTATCAAGATATTTTACCAAAGCCCGCAGGCTGTTCCCGTGAGCGGCGATAACAACCCGCTTGCCCTCGCGCACCATAGGCGCGATGGTCTCATGCCATAACGGCAGAAACCGCGCCACCGTATCTTTTAAACATTCGGTAAGCGGAAATTCTCCGGGCTTCATGTCAGCAAACCGGGGATCATTACCATTATAGCGGGGGTCATCGAGCGTAAGCGCTGGTGGGGGAGTATCATAGCTACGCCGCCAGATCTGCACCTGTTCCATCCCGTGTCGTTCAACCATTTCGGTTTTATTTAAACCCTGGAGCGCTCCATAATGACGCTCATTGAGGCGCCAGTTGTTGAAAACCGGAATCCACATAAGGTCCATCTCCTCGAGAACAATCCAGAGGGTTTTTATCGCCCGTTTGAGAACTGACGTGAATGCTATATCAAAAGCATATCCTTCCTTGGCTAAAATGCGCCCTGCCTGAAGAGCTTCATCAACACCTTTTTCGCTTAACCCGACATCCGTCCAGCCGGTAAAGCGGTTTTCCTTATTCCAAATACTTTCTCCGTGACGGATCACCACTAACTTTTTCATCCCCTTCACTCCTTTCCAACGATTGAGAAACTAAAGCATATACTATCGTGTTCACCCCGTTAGAAATGCCCTGTTAGATATCAATTAGTTAACGAGATGAAAAAGCACGGGTAAACTTAAAAACTTTTACACTTTTCACACGGGATGAATGCCCCGTGTAAAATTCTTCTAACGGGGTTGACATAGAAAATGCTGTTTTCATTCCGCACCAGTCCCCCCGACGTCATTCCGGCGAAAGCCGGAATCCAGAGGGGTGGATCATGAGGCGATGAAACTGATTTACTTCTTGCCTGACCCTGGATTCCGTGTCAAGCACGGAATGACAATAGCGGGGCCACGGCATGGCAAAAAAAGAATGCCTTTTTATTTAGTCGTTCACTATAAAGTACACCTTATCGTGTTTAATCTGTTTAGCTAAGATCGATAATTTCCATGCGGTTGTTAGCTTCCGGGTGCTTTGATGAGGTCCCCGCAGTGAGAACAGCGATATTCCCCGCAACCTCATGGTCGTGGAGCCATCCCTTAATATAGGAATTCCAGTCTTCGGGGTAATCACGCTCATGCACAGGGTAGACCCCATAAGAAAACTGGAGTTGTTGGCAGGTTTCCTCTTGAGAGCTTACCGCCACTATCCATACCGGAAGCCGAAGCCGGGCGATACTTCGCGCAGTTGCTCCGCTTCGGGTGGAAACAAACACGGCTGCAGAGGAGCTGCGTTCCAAAGTCGCTTCCACGCTAAGAGCAATGAGATCAGTAAGGCTGATCGTACTGCCTCTACCGATCCCGTTGAGAGTCTCCCGTACGGAATGGTGAGACCGAAAGGGTTCACTGGCCGCGGCAATTTTTGCCAGCATTGTCACTGCGTCCACCGGAAATTTTCCTAAGGCGGACTCCTCCGAGAGCATAACACAGTCAGTGCCGTCGAGAATAGCGTTTGCGACATCAGTTGCTTCAGCTCGCGTAGGACGCCGGTTAGTTGTCATGGATTCCAGCATCTGGGTAGCGGTAATAACCGGTTTCCCTATTAAATTCGCTTTATGCATAATGCGTTTCTGGATGACCGCGATCTGCTCGATCGGCACTTCTACCCCCAGATCGCCACGGGCGATCATAATGCCGTCAGCTGCATCGAGAATATCGTCAATATGGTCAAGCGCGCGGGAGCGTTCGATTTTCGCGAAAATCATGGGATGGTGACCAAGATCAGCAGCAGCATTGCGGACCGCGGTAACATCTGCGGCTGACTCGACAAAAGACTGACTCACGGCATCGACGCCCTGTTCCAGGGCGAATTTCAGACATTGGTAGTCATGGTCAGTAAATGCGCTGAGGCCAAGGTCAATCCCTGGAAGGTTCAATCCCTTGCGGGAGCGGAGTTCACCTCCGACTAACACGCGGCAATTAATGTTACCTCCCTCGATGGTCATCGCTTCCAGCTGAATAAAGCCATCATTTAAAAACAGGATGTCTCCCGGCTTTACAACCTCGGCAAGACGGGAAAAAGTCACGGAAACCCGGTGAACATCACCGACTACCTCTTGGGTGGTAAGCGTGAACATCTCGCCTGCCTGCAGTTCAATCGGCTCATTGGTTAATTGGCCAATCCGCATCTTGGGACCAGGAAGGTCGGACATGATGGCAAGACGTTTTTTAACTGTCTCGGCGGCAACGCGGAGGTTCTTTATTATTTTTTGGTGACCGGGAAAATCACCGTGGGAAAAATTAATTCTTGCTACATTCATGCCCGCGCTGAGCATTTGTTCTATTATCTCTGGAGACTCAGACGCAGGTCCGATGGTGCACACGATCTTGGTTTTATGTGCGGGAAGTGTCATGGGTAACGCTTTTTAAAAGACACCAAATTGTTTTCTCAAACCTCTTAACATGATACCGGAGAGGATATAACTCTCCCGCCTCTTTATGACTTTTTTTCTAACAGGATAAAACTTCGATGCCCAATTTTGCTTTTCTCAACCATCTGAATGTTTGCCGGAATCAAAGCTTTTTCCTGTAATGTGATAAAACTGTTTTCTCCCAATAAAATGAGTCCAACCGATGGGGAATTAAAAGCCAGCATTAATTCCTCGTTGGTTTTAAGTTCTTCGATTTTATTTAATCCGGTATAAAAGTTAAACGGTGCAAGTTTAAGCCCATAGGCAACGATTTCTTTGTCTTTAGGCAAATGCCGGAGAATGGTTTGGCACATGGGTTTGGCTGATTTTAAAGGGTTAATGCCGGGCAAGACAATTTCGATCGCCCCCAAAAAACCAACCACCATAATGAGAACTACCGTCAAAAAGCTCGCCGTTAACTTATTTTTGCGAACAAAAGAAATTATCAGATATCCTCCCACCAGGAAAAGCAGCATAAAAATAATTAGGTGAGGAAAAAATCGAATCAGTCCTGATACCGGAGTTTTAATAAAAGGAAATAGACAAACCCCTATGCCTCCAAGCATAAAAACTCCTCCCAGAACATATAAGGGGAAGAGCAAAAACTTTGAAACAATGCCCTCCCGCTCCGGCAAAGAGACAAAAGAGCTTATAAAACCTCCGAGGAGCAGAGAAGCGGCCGGATAGAGCGGAAGAAGATAAAGTTCCCGTTTGCTGGTCGAGAGGCTAAAAAAAACAAAAATCGTTAAAAACCAGCAGAGCGGGAAGTAGAAATTTAACCGATG
>DATEXU010000279.1:0-7591 GCA_035256645.1 Thermodesulfobacteriota bacterium
AATGAACCCTACCGTATCCGACCTCCAGGAAAAACTTTGGGTTGAGCATTATGGAATCCGGCTTATGGTGATGGGGGGAGTTAAAAAGGGAGGAGGAGGGTGTGCCTGCCCGGAAAGCGTTTTGCTTAAGACCCTCATTCAACATCTCATCCTGTACCGCAAAGATGTGGTGATTATGGATATGGAAGCAGGGATAGAACATTTGGGAAGGGCAACAGCTGCTTCGGTCAATGCTTTTATTGCCGTGGTTGAACCCGGAAGACGGAGCATGGAGACAGCGTATCGCATCCGGGAATTGTCTGAAGAGATCGGTATCTCCAAGGTCTTTGCCGTGGGAAACCGCGTGAGAAACGAAGAAGAAAAAGAGTTCATCCAAAAACTTTTACCCGACTTCGAAGTGCTTGGTTTTCTTCCGTATGATGAGAAAGTGATCGAAGCTGATCAAAAAAACTACCTTCTTTGGGAACACTGTACCGACCTTTACGCTGAGGTTAAAAAAATTAGAGAAAAAATCGCTTAATATTTGTATAGTGAAAACATCATGCGAGTAGTAATTGTTGGTGCCGGCGCTATCGGTTGCCTCTTTGGATTCCTTCTTCACAAGGCAGGAAAAGAGGTCTGGCTTCTCGAAAAACATTCTGATTTAGTCAACCATATTAAAAAATACGGAATCCAGGTTGAGGGGATTAGCGGAGAACATCACTTTTCCCCTCTGATAACTTCTGAGGCGGAGGAGATAAACCAGGCTGATCTCATTATCGTTTTTGTAAAAGCCTTTGATACCTACCAAGCAATTCAAAACGCAAAGCCCTTAGTTGGTCCTAATTCAGTGGTTCTTACCATGCAAAATGGCATCGGGAATGTAGAAGAAATTGTGAGGGTTGTGGGCCATAGGCAGACGATGGCGGGCACCACGGCCCATGGAGCGACTGTCCTTGGCTTGGGCCATATGCGTCATGCCGGAACCGGAGAGACAGTGATCGGAGAACTTGATGGTAGCAAAACCTCACGATTAAAAAAGGTAAAGGCTTTTCTTGAGTCAGCCGGGCTTAACGTACAAATCACTCAAGACGTTACCGGGTTGCTTTGGAGTAAGCTTCTCATCAATGTTGGGATCAATCCTTTAACGGGCATCACGGGACTGCGGAACGGAGAATTGCTTGATTATGAAGAAACCCGGGCGATTATGCGACGTGCAGTAAATGAGGCAAAATCAGTTGTAGATCGAAAAGGGATTCACCTTATTTACTCTGATCACCTCCAAAAAGTTGAAACCGTTTGTCACGCTACTGCCCAAAATGTTTCTTCTATGCTTCAAGATATACGGAATAAGAAAAAAACAGAAATCGACCTTATCAGTGGAGCAATTTTGCGAGAGGGGAAAGAGTTTGATTTGGACCTACCGATCAACCAAGCTCTGACCCGTCTTATCCACCTTTTGGAGAACGTTTAATACCAAGTCGCCTTCATTTGTATATCTTTGTTGGCTCCTCGTCAGTTTTCGTAAATCGTAAAAAGTTAAACGTAAGGTGTTAAAACACTTCACACTTCACGTCTCACTTTTCACGTTTTGACCGTCGCCGCCTCAATCTACTTTTGAATGCAACTTGGTATAACTTTTTTTTTATTTATCTTTTTTTGCATTTTCAAAAGCATCTTAAATTTCAAATAAAATATTCGTTCCCTTCCTTTTTGAATCCTAAGCGTTGAATAAGAGAAAGACCTAAATTGAGCGATTCTTGTTTGCTAAGGCGCCCAAACCACGGTAGGACAGCCGTCCCGGCTGTCCGGTCAATTCACCCAGTAGGACAGGCGAGACGCCTGTCCTACTGGTTTTGTAATGAAAATCGCTCAATTTAGGAAAAAAGTTTAAAATGCTTGACAGAATACGAGCAAATAATATAAATGTTTGAATGAATATTCATTCATTATCTTTCTATGCTTAGATAGGCTCAAAACCTATGGCGGAACAAGAAATTTTCAGCGAAGAAGAGAAAGAAAAATTACCCCGCGGCATGGATAAACACGAACGGATTTTGAAGGCTGCGCTCAAGGTTTTTGCAGAAAAGGGTTTTTATAACACACGGATTTCCGAGATTGCCAAAGAGGCAAATGTAGCTGATGGCACAATTTACCTTTATTTTAAAAATAAAGATGACCTGCTTATTTCCCTTTTTGAGGAAGAGGTTGGGAAAATTTGCCAATCCATGCGTGAGGAGATGAATAAAACAAATGATCTCGTTGAAAAATTGCGAATTTTTGCTTTGAGTCACCTCAATAGAATTCTAAAAAATCGGGAATTAGCCGAAGTTATTCAAGTGGAGTTAAGACAAAGCGCAAAGTTCATGCGGGAATATGTCAATAAGGGTTTCCCGGAGTATATTAATTTAGTAAGAGAGATAATTCGCGAGGGTCAGGAAAAAGGGGTTTTTCGGAATGATGTTGCTCCCGGTATTGTGAAGCGAGCTTTTTATGGGGCGTTAGATGAAATGGCTCGCTATTGGATTCTCTCTCCCATCAAGAAATACAACCCCATTGATTGCGCTAAAGCGATAAGCGAAATTTTTATTCGGGGTCTCTTAGCTAAACCCCAGGAAAATGAATGACATCAAGTCGCCTTCATTTGCATATCTTTGTTGTCTCCTCGTCATACTCCTCGACGTCGATTCCTCGTCGCCGCCTCGATCTGCTTTTGAATGCAACTTGGTATGAGGTGTTTTTAGGTTTGAAGGATTTTTTCTAACCGAACAAGGTCCTTTTTCTCCCCTAAGGTAATCAAGGTATCCCCCGCATTAATTCGCACATCTCGCGAAGGATTAAACACCATCTTGCCGGAAGTTTCTTTTATCGCAACAATGATCACCCCTAAATTCTTGCGAATTTCAGCTTCTTGCAAACTGCTTCCCACAAGACCGGAATGCGGTTTAACCAGAAACTCTTCACACTGCAATTCCATGCTCTTGCCATGAAAGGCAATCTCAATAAAATCAACTACTGCCGGGCGCAGGATAGCCTGGACCATGCGTACCGCTCCCATTTGGTAAGGCGAGATGACTTTATTAGCACCTGCCTGCTGCAACTTCCTTTCGGAACTCTCGTTAGTGCTCCGAGCGAGAATGAAGAGGTTAGGGTTCAGCTGACGAGCGGTCAGTGTTATATAGACATTGTCAGCATCGGAAGCCACCACTGCCACTAACCCGCGCGCCTTTTTTACCCCTGCCTCAATCAACACCTCATCTTCAGAAGCATTCCCATAAAGATAAAGGTAGTTTTCTCGTTCCAGCTTCTCACGGAGGTTCTCATCTTTTTCAATGACAATATAAGGAACTGATGCATTTCTTAGCTCCCGGCTGATATAACTGCCCATCCTCCCAAACCCACAAACAATATAATGATCTTTTAAATTTTTAATTTCTTTTTCCAATTTTTTCCTCCCCAGTACTTTTCGGATCTCCCCTTCAATTATAGGTTGAATAATACTACTTAAGGCATAAAAGCCGATTCCTGCCCAAACTACTATAAGCACTATCGTGAAGATGCGTCCATGAAAAGTTAAAGGATGGGTTTCTCCAAATCCAACCGTAGCGAGAGTAATAACCACCATATAAAGGGAATCAAAGAAATTCCACCCTTCAATGACCATATAACCCCCGATTCCGATAACAAATACGGAAAGGAGAAATATGACGGCCCATTTAATTCTTTTGACTTCCATAGATATCTAAAAAAAATTATGATGAAAAAAATCAAGGGTCAAAAAAAAAGATTTCCGGCAAGTTGCGGTACTGTTCAGAAAAGTCAAGCCCATAGCCCACAACAAAACAGTCCTTCTCCATGGTAATGCCGACATAATCTACCTTGATCTCAACCTTGCGCCGGGGTTTTTTATCGAGGAGAGCACAGATTTTTAATGACCGAGGCCTTCGCTTGGTAAGTTCTTGTTTAAGAAACTCAAGGGTCAACCCGGTGTCAATAATATCTTCCACGATAATTACATCTTTACCGGTTATGGAGGTTTCTAAATCTTTAAGAATTTTTATTTTTCCCGATGAATGAGTTGAAGCCCCGTAACTGGCAAGGCGGACAAAATCTATATGCACAGGAATTTTTAAAGCCCGGACCAAGTCAGCAAGAAAGATAAATCCCCCTTTTAAAACTCCTGCTAAAATGATCTCTCCTGAGGGGTAGTCTTGGGAAATCTGTTGCGCGAGATCCGTTACCCGCTTTAAAATGGTTTTCTTATCATAAAGGACTTTAAGTTTTTTGCCCATGACGAATTAAAATGATTTTTAAAATGTTTTATTCTTGATAACAAAAAAGAGCACCCCTGTCAATCAAGAATCTAATTTTGTTAGTTTTTTCCAAAGCTTAATTTTTGATGTTTGGAGAATCCCTCGATTTGTAATATAAATAAAAAATAGCCTCGTGGCCCCGGAAGACAGTATTTATTTTGAGGAATTTGAAAATGCATATCCTTGAGGATGGTAAAAAAAGGCTTGAAGAGTTAAAAAACATTCTTCTTAAAAAGGGTCTTTTGGATAAAGATGAAGAAATCATTGAAGCAATGATGGAAGACCTTACTCATTTTTCATATTTCATGGGGTGTCTTACCAAACGTGATGTCAAGCGACTTCTTGGTCTCACTGACCAGGAAGCAAAGGCCAAAATAAGATACTGGAAGGTTTGGCAGGAAGGAAACCGGAGCTGTGGGTTGGGCAGGAATCCTTTTACTGAAGAATGGAATTTAACCAGAGCTAAAAAAACAAAATAAACGGAGGACATGGATGCCTATTTATGAATTTATCTGCCAGGAATGCAAGAACATTTTTGAATTATTAGCCATAAAAGAGGGTGATCTGGTTGAAATTAAATGTCCCACCTGCGATTCCGATAACCTGGAACGCGTGATGAGCAAGGTCACGGTAACCTCAAGTGGTAATTCAGGCAAAAAACAAAATCCCGTAGAAAACCGGTCTTGTTCTTCTGGAACCTGTTCCACGATAACTCTTCCTGGATACACTAAAAAATAACACTTAAATTGAGTGATTTTCATTACAAAACCAGTAGGACAGGTGTCTCGCCTGTCCTGTGAGGGGTGAAATGCTCGGACAGCCGGGACGGCTGTCCTACCGTGGTTTGGGCGCCTTAGCAAACAAGAATCGCTCAATTTAGGTAACACTAATTTTTTTCGGAGGGGTTTGTTTAGTCGAGTTTTAGGTCTCCGTGTTTTTGGATGTGCTCGACCAAACCACCATCAGAGAGAATATTGGCCATGGCCTGGGGCAGGGGAGGGAAAGTATGGATTTCATCTTTTGTCACATTCTGGAGCGTTCCGGCAGTTAAATCCAGTTCGAGTTCATCTCCGTCTTCAATTTTATCAGTATCTACGATAACCGCAGGAAGTCCCACGTTAATGCAGTTTCGAAAAAAGATACGGGCAACGCTTTTTGCCACTACTGCACTTACACCTGCCAGTTTGATAATGGTGGGGGCATGTTCCCGACTCGATCCTTGGCCGAAATTTTTGCCTCCCACCACAAAATCGCCGGGCTTAACATTTGAGGGAAACTCCGGCCGTGCATCTTCGAGCACATGTTTGGCTAAATCCGGGAGATTGCTCCGCAGATGAAAAAATCTCCCTGGAGCAATATGATCAGTGCTGATTCCATCACCGAACTTCCAGGCCCTACCTTTCCGCTTATCCATGTCTTCTCCTGCTTTGTCATACCAAGTCGCCTTCATTTGCATATCTTTGTTGTCTCCTCGTCAGTTTTCGTAAATCGTAAAAAGTTAAACGTAAGGTGTTAAAACACTTCACGCTTCACGTCTCACTTTTCACGTTTTGACCGTCGCCGCCTCGATCTGCTTTTGAATGCAACTTGGTATCAGGGGGTTTTGATTCGCAGATAGAATAAAACTTTTTAAGATTCGAGAACGAGGTTAAAAATTGAGGAGTCCACCTCAACCATATTCCTTACTTTTTCGTGAAGGATAATATGAATTCTATCCCCATGCTGAGAGAGTTTTTTTAAAAGCTTATTAAAATGCTTCCGCTGGGCTTCATGGAAGTCTTCGATATGGAGAGTAACGGATGAGGTTGTGTGTTTGAGAACTTTTTGTAAATGTTTGTCAATGCGAATAAAGAAATCTTTGCCTAACCATCCCTTCATGGAAATTGAAAGATTAGAAGCAGCATTTTTCACCTGACTCAAGTTGACCTCCAAAGCATCATGATCGAGATAATTCTGAAAAGTTTTTTTAATGAGCCCCAGATAACTTGTGGCTAAATTATTTACTTTTTCAAACTCCTGAACAAATTGGCGGTCAACGTAATCTCGCATCGCTAACCCAACAACCCAGTCATGGACTACAATCGGAATCAGGCTCGGCCGGGAAATAGGTAGTGATCGAAAAAAATGGAAGGCGCGTGAAAAACCCCCTGGTATTATTCCCCGAAAAAAGAAGTTTTTCATTATCTGCAAAGCTTCTCTCAAGGAATATTGTTGAACCTTGTGAACGGGATTTCCGAGATAACGGATTTTATTTTTGATTCGCCAGGAAATGTTCCGATCTTTTAACAGGCGATCGTAAAGGCCACGATACCCATTTACCATTTCCTCATACCCCATTTGTTTGGGAAGAAAATTTGTTCCGAGTACCGTATTGTCAGCACTATCCGCCTCAGCAATAAGCCTTCCTTCTTTCCCCAGTCGTTCATAAAGAGGGGTTTTCGGCAAAGCGGTTAAAAGCCCGATCATCGCGGTTTGAATGCCGGAGTCCATGATAAACCGGTACTGCTTATCAAAGGTCTTCATGGTGTCATTATCAAAACCGATGATAAAACCGGCAAGGATTTCAATGCCATGGGAATAAATTTTTCTCACTGAGGAGAGTATATCCTGGCGGGTATTCTGAAGTTTTTTTGTTTCTTTAAGGCTTTCGGTATCCGGAGATTCGATCCCGATGAAAATCCATTCGAAATTCGCCGTATGCAAAAGCTCAAGGAGCTCTTCATCATCGGCCACATCTAAAGAAGCTTCGGTCCCAAACTGAAACCGATATTCATGTTTGAGCTGGTAGTCTTTGAGGAATTTAAGCAGCTCTTTCGCGACCCGCTTGTTTCCGATCAAATTGTCATCAACAAAAAAAACATTGTCCGCATGGAGTTTCCTGAGAACGTCCAACTCGTTGCCTATCTGTTCAAGTGATTTAGCGCGAAATTTACGACCAAACATCACGATAATGTCACAGAATTCGCAGCGATATGGACACCCTCGAGAAAACTGCAGACTTACTCTTTGGTAGCTATCCAACTTCAAGAGGTCAAAACGGGGTACCGGAGAATCATTCAGGTCAACAGTTCCTGTTTCTTTGTATAATTTCTGTGGCTTGCCTCGTTCAAAATCGGTACAAAACTCCCCCCAGATATACTCAGCTTCACCCGCTATCACAGTATCAGTAAAAGATTCATACGCCTCTGGGCATAATGAGGCATAGCTTCCGCCGGCAACAACAAAAAAGCCTTTCTTTTTATAAAACGTGAGCAACTCTTTTTGCCGCTTAAATTGCACTCCCATCCCGCAAACACCAA
>DATEXU010000280.1:0-7043 GCA_035256645.1 Thermodesulfobacteriota bacterium
TCACGCCTTGTTGACCGCAGACATCGGGGTCTTAAACGACCCGGAGTTTTTGCTTAAAGTTAATTCCTTCTGTAATTCCCTTGGGATGGATACCATTTCCACAGCAGGCACCTTTGCCACCGCAATGGAGCTTTATGAGCGTGGGTATATAACGGAACAAGAAGCCGGGTGTAAACTCAATTTTGGCAATGCTGATGCAGTGATCGACCTTTTTCCCAAGATAGCGCGACGGGAAGGTTTTGGAGATGTCCTGGCGGAAGGTGGCTACCGGGTTGCGGAGAAATATGGGCACCCGGAATACTTTATGGGAGTGAAGAAAATGGAGTTTCCTGCCTACGATTCCCGGAGCGCGCATGGAATGGGCCTCAATTTGGCCACCGCAACCCGGGGGGGTTGCCATGGCCGGGGGTATACGATCGCCTTCGAAGTCATTGGGCACCCGGTAAAGATGGACCCCCTTACGGAAGAAGGGAAAGCACAACTGGTGATAGATCTGCAAAACCTCATGGCCGGAATCATTGATGCCGCGGGCATCTGTCAGTTTAGTATACTGGGGCAAGACCCGGTCACCATGGCGGCACAGTTAGCAGCAGCCACTGGGATTGACGGCTACACCCTGGAGGGTGTGATCAAATGCGGGGAAAGGATCTGGAACCTCCAGCAGGTGTTTAACCGGAGGGCCGGTTTTACCCGGAAAGATGACAGCCTTCCAAAACGGATGACCGAAGAACCGGCACCTGCTGGACCGGGAAAAGGTACGGTCGTTGACCTGGAAAGGATGCTCAAGGAATATTATCAATTACGGGGCTGGGATGAAGAAGGGAATCCTACCCCGGAGAAGCTTAAAGAATTAGGTCTCGAGGATCTCATATAAATTGCAGTTGCCATCTTATAGTCAAACACCAACAGGCGAGCAGTATTGATGAAAAAGATTACCGTTGCAGCAAAGCTGTTTGTGAACTTCAAGAAATACCTTCCCAAAGATGCGATTGAAGGAAAGGCAATAATATCTCTGGATGAGGGATCAACTCTTGAGGACCTTTTAAATATCCTTACTATTCCAACTGATGAACCGAAAATGATTTTGATTAATGGTTTATCTCAAGGCGTATTTACCAAGGTGAATCCCACCCCCTTAAAGGAAGGAGATACTATTGTTCTTTTTCCCCCAGCCGGGGGGGGATGATGAGATTTATGGAATAGTGGGAGTCTGAATCCAAGAAGGAGGTTTTGATGAAAAAAAAGATTAAGATTGACCAAAAAAAATGTTCGGGTTGCCGCCAGTGTGAAATAGTTTGTTCTTTAAAACATTTTCAAAACTTAAATACCAAAAAATCTCGCATCCGGGTCTTCCTGGATGAAGATGCGAACCTCTATTTTCCGGTCATTTCCGGACCTATCACCGAAGAGGAATGCAAGTCAAAAAATAATGTGATCATCATCGATGGGAAGCAATATGATAGCTGCGCGCTTTGCCGGGCTTCCTGTCCCTCCAAGATGTGGTTTCGGGAACCGGATACCGAGATTCCTTTGAAGTGTGATTTTTGTGGTGACCCCCCTGATCCTGAATGCGTAAAGGTTTGTGCAAGTGGGGCCCTGTCTACGGAAGAGTCTTAATTCATGCTTGAGAAGTAAGCAAAAGGTTAAAAGAATAAAAAAATTTAAAAAAAAAACTGGTTAAGGTTACATTATAGGAGGACTAAAATGAGATACTCAGGAACAGGGTATAATTTAGAAATTGATCTATCGCGGGGAAGCATTGAGCGGGTAGAAACCGACCCTAGAGATACTGAGCTTTTTCTGGGTGGCCTCGGTACGAACGCCAAGATATTTTGGGACCGGGTTCCCCCTGAAACCGAACCTTTTTCTCCTGATAATCTGCTCATATTCGGCGCCGGTCTTTTATGTGGCACACCTGCTCTCGCAGCTAATCATACATGTGTTACCACCCTTTCTCCCCTGACGGAGCTATTGGCATTTTCAAATATGGGGGGTTTTTGGGCGCCTGAATTGAAGTATGCCGGTTATGAAAAAGTTATCATTCGCGGCAAGTCCCCTGATTTGGTTTACTTGTGGATACACAATGACAAGGTGGAAATACGGGATGCCTCGCACTTGAAGGGTATGGGTTCTCTTCAGACACAAACACTTATCAAACAGGAGTTGAATGAACCGAAAACCCAGGTGATTTCAATCGGTATGGCTGGTGAAAACCGGGTTTATTTTGCTACCATCGAACATGACAGTTCCAGCGCAAGCAGAGGGGGGTTAGGGGCCATCATGGGCGACAAAAACTTAAAAGCGATCGCTGTTCGTGGAACAACGGACATCAATATTGCGCGACCGGCTGAATTCATGGAACTTAGAAGAGAAGTGTGGGAATATACGAAATTCCGAATGGAAAATCCAATTCCGGAAACAATGACCATTAACGAACGCCTCGGGTGCCCGCAAGAGATGGTAGTTGATGATGAGAAGTGGCACACGATCATGGCCTCGTGGGGAAATTCCCGCCTTCGGATAACTGATTTCTGGACCCCGGAAATCGAAAAGGAGTGGACGGAGACCATGAAAAGCATGCAAGTCCGTCTGATTGGTTGCTATAACTGTCCGCTGAAATGCAAGGCCTCGATTTCTCCTCCGGGACAACCGACTTACATGATGAAATGCTACAGTAAAATGACTTGGTTGCACGGGGCCTATTCACCAAGCCTTGATTTCGGTTTGAGAATCGCTCAACGAGCTTTTGCCTATGGAGTGGACAGCATTTCAACCCCGCAGGTGATGGCCTTTGCTTTCGAACTTTTAGAGGCCGGCATTTTGACCGACAAGGACTTTCCGGGAATGCCGCCCGCCGGCGAGGCGAGACCGGGAACGTCATTGCCGCCCAACAACGAGGAGAGGTTTTACTATTTACTGGACAAAATTGCTCGCCGGGAGGGGATAGGCGATATTTTGGCTGATGGCACTTATCGCGCAGCCCGCAAGATCGACAAGGGGGCGGAGAAGTACGAGCACAACACCATAAAGAAACAGGAACAGTTGCCGATCAAGCTGGGAGTGCTGGATCCTTTGTATTTCCTTATGTTTGCTACCGGAGAAAAGGTAAATATTACCCAGATTCAAGGGCAGTATCCCCAGGAGCCATTTCGCAAGAGGGAGACCAGAGAAGAATTTGTAAAGGACTGGTTCCAGGTTCCTGACGAAAAGCTCAAGCAATATTTTGTGGATTGGCACGCCAGTAAAGAGGAAGGGACAAACCGTAAGCCTTATTACCCGACTCCCAAGATGGCTTGTGAAATTGTGGATTGGATGGAGATGATGCACTATGTTGATGATTCCCTCGGATTATGCGGCGGGCTGTCGTCATGGAACAAGAAACCTCCGTATCATTTACACAATTTACCCAAAATTATCTCAGCAGCGACCGGGATGGATTATGATACGGACAAATTGGTACAGGCAACCAGGAGAATCCGAACGTTACTGAGAGCGATTAATGTGAGAAGAGGTTTACGGAGAAAAGATGATAATCCTCCTGAGGACCATTGGTCTAAACGATTTCCCGAACTTGAAAAGGAACTCATAGATGAGTTTTACAAACTCAAGGGGTGGGATAAGGACAGCATCCCTACTAAAGAATCGTTACATGAATTGGGGTTGGATTATGTGTACCGAGACTTTATTGAGAGGGGAATTGTAACGGATAAAGGAAGTGCTCCCGACAAAAAGGTGGCGTAAAAAAAGAAGAATTTAAGCAAAGATGGGGTGAACCGTGAAAGCTGAGGAAAAAAAGCAAATAGTAAAGAGTATAAAAGTAGATGTAGACAAATGCACCGGTTGCCGGGTATGCGAGGTAATCTGCTCCTCCTCTCATGCGCAACCGAAATACAGCAGCAATAATCCGGAAAGGTCTCGTATTCGGGTGGTTCGTGATCCTATTACAGATAGGTTTGTTCCGGTATACGGAACGGCGTATACCCAAGCCGAATGTTCCTCAAAAGTAAAAGACACGATCGCCGGAAAGGAATACGACGAGTGTTCTTTCTGCGGTGCTTCCTGCCCGGCCAGAGATCTTTTCAAGGAACCCGATTCCGGTCTCCCTTTAAGCTGCGATAGGTGTGAAGGCGAAGACGAACCCCTGTGTGTTAAATGGTGCTATTATAATGCCCTGACGTGCGAAACAAGGGAAGAGGCAGTGGAAAAATGAACGCAACCGTCGGGCAGACCTGTCGTTAGATTGGGATAACCGAGCAGATATACTATCGGTGGCGTAAAGAATACGGTGTCATGAAGACCGCTCAGGTGAAGAGGCTGAATGATCTCGAGCGGGAGAACGGCCATCTCAGGAAAGAGGTGGCGGAGCTCACCTTGGACAATCAGATTTTGAAGGAAGCCGCTTGAGGGAAACTATTGGCTCCCGACAGGCGAAGATGCTATGTAAGATATGTGAGGGAAAAGCTTCATATTTCCGAGCGGCGTGTCTGTCGGTTGATTGGTCAGCCCCGGTCAAGCCAGAGGAAACACCCTGTTGTCAGGGACGGCGAGGCATTCAAAAACTGAGGTTTGCAGGTGCTTTTTGGGTGGGGAGTAACATTTTCCACGGACTGGTCTTCACTCCTATTATATTTAACATAACAAACAGTAGTTAGAAATAATTTTCTGTACTGAAGCTTTTGGTTGAAGTAAAGCTTAGCTTTTTCAAGCCCCAAAAAATATCCCGGACATTGTGAATATCGAAACCGGAAAAGCGGAGAAGATTATTGGCCTGATGGCCAAAGCGGTGGCAGGGAGAAATTGTTACACTACCTTAGCATTTATAATATTAATCCGCAATCGGTTAATAAATTCTTTGCCTAAAGGGGTCACACTTCCCGCTTGTAGTTTATAGCATGCCGTTTTTAAATCTTTCTCTTTTAAATCTTTCTCTTTTAACCGGTCGGCAAGTTTTTTGCGCTTTCCTTAAGTGCTTTTTTTTATAAAAAAAAGTCTCTGTTGGTAGAGTTTTTAAAAAATGCATTAAATTCCTTTCTTTCGTATTTAAGTTGAAAGTCGTGGATTTAACAATCCGCAATGTTGATGGATCTTGAGTAAGAAGTATTTCACATCCCGATAGCCGTAAGCCATGCGCTTCAGGCGTTTTATTTTGTTGTTAATCCCTTCGGAAATGGCAGAGGTTATCTTGCAGATAAAATAGTTTGGGACGTAATGTCTCTTTCTGAAACACTTATATCCCAAGGCCACAAAGGCAGGGATTTTAGATTTGATAGCTGCGATTATCCATTCTTTGAGATTGAGCTGGGCAGTTTTCCAATCGCCTGCCCCATAGATGGAGAAAAACTGTTCTTTTAAAAGCATGGCCTGGTATACCCGTTCGTTAAGTCTGGAAAGTCTATCAAGGATGTCCCTTTTCTTATGGGTAACTTTGTTCTACATGAGAATGAATCGTTTGTTGCAATGAAGTATCTGGGATAATTCCCCATCGTTTTCTTGACGGGCTTTCTTCAGTTCCTCCTTGCGTACGGCGTCTACGGCATCGTTCAGGTACTTTTTGACATGGAAATGGTCAAGAACAATTAAGGCATTAGGAGCGTGGTCTCGGGTTGAGGAAAGGTATCCTTTGGCTCCATCACTGGCTACCGCCTCAATACTTTCACAATGTCCGGTCCTAAGGCGTGATAAAACCGGTCTAACGTTTCTTTGCCGCGGCCATTATGATTCCAAATGACTTTTTTCTTCTCAATATCCACCACATTGGTGACATATTTATGCCATTTCTGCCAGGCAACTTCATCAACACTCATATAAGTCGGAACCGGTATGAGATCCAGTTTTTCCAAGGCAAGCCCCTCCAATATCCGCCGATCTATCCTATAAACCGTCTCATCGTCCAGTCCCAGATACCACCCGGCTTCCTGATTAGTGGTAATGGAGGTCAGCCTGTAGACCTGATCGACAAATATGAAGAGCGGCTGAAAGTGATGGATATAATGGAGATCATTGACCTAGTATTGAACTAACCCAAGCACAGGAAAAAGAACATGAAGTTAGGTGTTTATATTTGCAACTGCGGGGTAAATATCAAAGCTAACGTTAATGTGGCAAAGCTCAGCAAGTTTGCTGAACAACTGCCGCACGTTCGGGTGGCCAGGGATTACTTATACATGTGTTCCGAACCCGGCCAGCAGTTGATAAAAAAAGACATCGAGGAACATGGGATCGACCGGGTGGTTGTGGCCGCTTGCTCTCCCCGAATGCACGAAGCTACTTTTCGAAAAGCTTTGCGGAGCGCCGGGCTTAATCCCTATTGCCTTGAAATAGCGAACATTCGCGAACACTGCTCCTGGGTTCACCAGGACAAAATGAAAGCTACCCAGAAGGCCCAAAAGCTGCTGGCAGCGGCAGTAAGCAAAGCTGCCCTGTTAGAGCCCCTTCAGGAAAAGGAGATTAAGGTAATCCCGGAGGCGTTAGTGATTGGCGGGGGGATCGCCGGCATCCAGACGGCATTAGATATTGCTGATGCCGGGTTCAAAGTTTACCTGGTAGAGAAGGAGCCAAGTATCGGCGGGCATATGGTACAATTGGACAAGACCTTTCCCACCCTGGACTGCTCGGCCTGTATTCTTATCCCGAAAATGGCTGACGTGGGCAATCATCCCAACATAGAGATTTTTTCCTATTCTGAAGTGGTTGATGTCCGGGGGTTTGTGGGGAACTTTGAAGTCACGATCAAGAAAAAACCCCGCTATATTGATGAGGAAAAGTGCACTGCCTGCGGCCACTGTGCGCAATACTGCTCCATTGAAGCGCCTGATCCCTTTAATTTGAACCTGTCCAAAAGGAAATGCATCTACATCCCTTTTCCCCAGGCGGTGCCGGCCTGCTATGTGATTGATCCCGTTCACTGCCGCTACCTTCTGACGAAGGATTGCACCCAGTGTCTCGAAGTCTGCAAGCCGGGGACCAATGCGATCGACTTCAGCCAGAAGGAAAAGTTGATAGAGGTAAAGGTTGGCGCAATTGTGGTAGCTACCGGGTATGAT
>DATEXU010000281.1:0-16104 GCA_035256645.1 Thermodesulfobacteriota bacterium
AAGTATGGAAATAGAATTAATCACGCCGATCGCGATGGAGAAGGAGTTGCGGTTTGCGATTCGTGAAGGAGGGCGGACAGTAGGGGCTGGAGTAATTAGTGAAGTTATAGAATAACCGGTTGCGTGAGTGGATCGGATACCAAAGTGAATTGAACTCGTAAAATTTAAGAGACACGTGTTTAGTCATGAGAGAAATTATTATTTTAGCATGCAACGAATGTAAGCGCCGGAATTACACAAGCACAAAAAATAAAAAGGCTACGCCTAAAAAACTGGAAATGAAAAAATATTGTCGCTCTTGCCGGGCGCACACTCTTCATAAAGAGACCAAATAAAAAAATGCACCCGGTTAAGGTAGTCAGGAAGTTTTTATTTAGGCCAGTAGCTCTAACGGCTAGAGCACCGGACTCCAAATCCGGGGGATGGGGGTTCAAATCCCTCCTGGCCTGCTTAATGATTTATTTAATTACTAATATTCATATAACCTTAGGACTTCAACGTGTGGGAAAAAATTATCCAATTTTTTCATGAAGTTAAGGCAGAACTGAAAAAGGTCAGTTGGCCCACTCGAAAAGAGACTATCGCGTCAACCTCGGTAGTGCTGGTTATTGTTTTTATTATAGCTGTTTTTTTATTTATTGTGGACCAGGGACTTTCATTTTTAATTCGAATAATTTTAGGTTAAGGAAAAGAGGACTCAAGGATCCATGACCAAACAATGGTATGTTGTCCATACTTATTCCGGGTATGAGAATAGGGTGAAAGAGATGTTGCAAGAGAGGATTAAGGGGAATAATAAAACCGAATTTTTCGGAGAAGTTTTGGTTCCTTCTGAGAATGTAGTGGAATTAGTAAAAGGCGAAAAAAAAACCACTTCACGAAAATTCTTTCCGGGTTATATCCTCGTGAACATGGATCTCAATGACGAAACCTGGCATATTGTGAAGAATACCCCTAAGGTAACCGGTTTTGTGGGAGAAGGGAACAAACCGACCCCAGTTTCAGAAAAAGATGTTAAAGAAATTATCAACCAAATCACCCAAGGTACTTTAAAACCAAAACCCAAAACAGTTTTTGAAAAAGGCGATAGTGTGCGGATCGTTGATGGTCCATTCACTAATTTTAATGGATTGGTAGATGAGGTGAAGCCGGATAAAGGACGTCTTCGGGTTTTGGTAAGTATCTTTGGCCGTTCGACTCCGATAGAACTAGACTTTCTTCAAGTTAAGAAAAATTAGAAACTTTGAAAAAAGGAAACATGATCTATGGCCAAAAAAGTCCTTACTAATATTAAATTGCAGATCCCAGCTGGAAAGGCTAATCCCTCCCCACCGGTGGGACCAGCTTTGGGCCAACATGGGGTTAATATCATGGAATTTTGTAAAGCCTTTAATGCTCAGACGCAATCTGAGGAAGGGCTTATCATTCCCGTGGTTATTACGGTTTATCAGGACCGGAGTTTCTCATTTATAACCAAGACACCTCCTGCTTCGGTTTTACTCAAAAAATCCGCAGGAATTATTAAGGGTTCTGGAGAGCCGAATAAAACCAAGGTCGGGCAAGTTACCCGAGAACAAATTGTGGAAATTGCGAAAACAAAAAAGCCTGACCTCAATTCGGTTGATTTGGAAGGAGCAATGAAAACGATCGAGGGCACCGCTCGGAGTATGGGAATAACCATTATTGAGTAGGAGTAAAGAAAAGGATCATGGGACACAAAGGAAAAAAATACTGTCAAGCCATTGAGAAAGTTGATTGTTCGAAGATCTATGAGTTTGAAGAAGGTCTAAAACTAGTCATAGAGAACGCGTTCGCTAAGTTTAATGAAACGATAGAGGTTGCCACCCGACTTGGCGTTGATCCACGCAAGGCGGATCAGATGGTCCGGGGAACTGTCCAGTTACCCCATGGCACCGGAAAGGAAGTCCGTGTTCTGGTGTTTGCAAAAGGAGAGAAGGAAAAAGAGGCCAAAGAAGCGGGAGCAGAATATGTAGGAGGTGAGGATCTGCTCGAAAAGATTAAGGGAGGCTGGTTCGACTTTGATCGAGCGGTGGCGACCCCGGATATGATGGGAGCGGTTGGAAAAATTGGCAAGCTTTTGGGACCACGAGGCCTTATGCCTAATCCCAAAACAGGGACCGTGACTTTTAATATTAAACAAACGGTTCAAGAACTCAAAGCTGGAAAAATCGAGTTTAAAGTGGATAAAGCCGGCATTGTCCATGCGCCGATAGGCAAAGTTTCTTTTGGACTGGAAAAATTAAAAGATAATATTATTGCGATGGTGGAGACAATCTTCAAGGTGAAGCCACCTACCAGTAAGGGTGTTTACGTAAAAAATATTTCTTTGTCATCCACCCAGGGACCAGGAGTTAAAATTGACCCTGCTTCAGTTAAAAACTTTATTCGTTAGGGGAATAAGAAGTGTTACGGAAACAAAAAGAAAAAATAATAAACGAAATTCGTGATCAGATGCAAGACTCGCACTTGGTCATCCTTTCTACCTTTACGGGGTTAAATGTAGAAAAAATAACGAAACTTCGTAAGTCTCTCCGGGGGGTGGAAAGTGACTACCGGGTGGTAAAAAATACTTTAATCAACAAGGCAGTCAAAGATACTGAGCTGGAATCTTTAGAAAAATTTTTTACTGGTTCCTCAGCAGTAATCTTTGCAAAGGGAGACCCCTCACGACCTTGTAAGGTGCTTAAAGAGTTTAAAAAAGAAAATGAGCAACTGGAGATAAAAGGCGGAATGTTCGAGGGGAGGGTTCTTTTCAAAAAAGACATTGAAGGACTCGCCGATCTTCCAAGCCGGGAAGTGTTACTTGCAAAATTTCTCTTTTTATTACGGGCACCTCATCAGAGATTGGTTAATGTTTTGATGGGAGTTCCTCAAAAGCTGGTTCAGGTATTAGAGGCAATAAAGCAAAAGAAAGAGAGCTAACAACAAAGGAAGGTTAGTTGTAATTTATTTTCAGGAGGTAAGGACTATGGAAGCTACTATAACGAAAGAAGATGTGGTTAAGTTTATTGAAAGCATGACTGTTTTAGAGCTATCGGAAATGGTTAAAGAGCTCGAAGAAAAATTCGGAGTTTCCGCAGCAGCAGCGATGCCGGTCACGGCAGGTGGGGCACCCGCGGCAGATGCTCCCAAAGAGGAAGAGAAAACCGAATTTAATGTGATCCTGGTTGCTGTGGGAGATAAAAAGATCCAGGTAATCAAGGAAGTCCGAGCGGTCACGAATTTGGGACTCAAAGAAGCGAAAGACTTGGTTGATGGAGCTCCTAAGCCGGTAAAAGAAGGCATTCCCATGAAAGATGCCGAAAACATCAAAAAACAGTTAGAAGCAGCCGGCGCAACCGTGGAAATAAAATAAATCGGGAAGAAAGAAAATTTTACGTGATCGGCAAACAATAATGAGGAACTTAAATTATTATGGAATTAATAAATAAAGATTGGGTGATGAATAATCATCGCATGAGGAAAGATTTTTCCTCAATCAAAAAGATTATCGACATCCCGAATCTTATTGATATCCAAAAGAAGTCTTATGAACAGTTCCTTCAGAAAGATATTTCTCCTGAAGAAAGGGAGAATATTGGTCTTCAAGGGGTGTTTAAAAGTGTTTTTCCGATAAAGGATTTTGTTGAATCCTCATCACTTGAATTCGTCCGTTATATCATTGGTGAGCCCAAATACGATGTTGAAGAATGTCGAGAAAAGGGAATGACGTTTGCGGCGCCACTGAGAGTTTTAGTTCGTTTAGTGGTCTGGGATGGTGATGCCGAACAAGGGGCCCAGACCATTCGGGACGTAAAAGAGCAAGAAGTTTATTTCGGAGAAGTCCCCTTAATGACTGACAACGGCACTTTTGTCATTAACGGCACGGAACGAGCAGTCGTCAGTCAGCTCCATCGATCTCCGGGGATTTTTTTCGATCACGATAAGGGAAAGAGTCATATCAGCGGGAAGCTTATCTTTTCTACTCGCATTATTCCCCATCGAGGGTCGTGGATTGATTTTGAGTTTGATCCTAAAGACCTCATTTATGTTCGCATTGATCGCCGCCGGAAGTTCCCGGTGACGGTTTTTTTGAAGGCTTTGGGATATTCTGAAGAAGCACTCCTTAATTATTATTACCCTTCGGAAGAAATTCTTTTGGAGGGAGATAAGTTTATTCGGGTATTTCAGCCTGAATTTCTAAAAGGTGATAGAGCTCCTCTTGATATCGAAGATCCCACCACGGGTGAGGTCTTGGCAAAGAAAGGCAGGAAGATTACCCAATCAATTATTAATAAGTTAAATGCTGCCAACATTAATAGCCTTCCGATAAAAGAAGAGGCCTTGATCGAAAGAATAAGCTCTTATGATGTCATCGATTCCGCAACCGGGACTGTCCTCATCCGTTGTAACCAGGAAATTGATCCGAAGGCCTTAGCGACCTTAAAGAAGCACGGCATTCAATCTTTTAAAGTTCTTTACTTTGAAAACAATGAACAATCTATTCGCAATACTTTATTGATTGATAAAATTTCCTCATCCGATGACGCGATCATTGAAATTTACAGCCGCCTTCGTCCGAGTGACCCCCCAACAAAAGAAGCAGCGATAAATTTTTTTAACAATCTTTTCTTCAACCCGGATCGCTATGACTTAGCTAAAGTAGGGCGACTCAAACTGAACTTTAAGCTGGGGGTACAGGTCCCTTTAGATGTGCGAACCCTTACCAAGGAAGATATCTTAGAGGGGGTAAGGTATCTTATAAAAGTTAAAAATGGTGAGGGAAACGTTGATGATATTGACCATCTCGGAAACCGCCGCGTCCGTTCTGTAGGCGAACTGGTAGAAAACCAGTACCGTATTGGTTTGGTGCGGATGGAAAAAGCTATAAAAGAAAGGATGAGCCTGCAAGAAATAGAGACCCTCATGCCCCATGACCTTATTAACTCAAAACTGGTCTCGGCAGTGATAAAAGAATTTTTCGGATCCAGTCAGCTTTCACAATTTATGGATCAAACCAATCCCCTTTCGGAAATCACCCATAAGCGCCGCTTGAGTGCTTTAGGGCCGGGGGGACTAACCCGAGAACGTGCTGGATTTGAGGTCCGCGATGTCCATCCTACTCATTACGGGAGGATATGTCCGATTGAAACCCCGGAAGGCCCGAACATCGGTCTTATCGCGTCTTTGAGTACCTATGCGCGGGTAAATGAATTTGGATTTGTGGAAACACCTTATCGAAAAGTGGTTAATTCAAAACTTACCGATGACGTGTGTTATCTTTCAGCATTAGAAGAAGAAAACCATATTATTGCTCAAGCAAATGCTCCTGTTGACAAAAAAGGAAATTTTATTACCGAACTTGTTGATGCGCGAAATACAGGGGAATTTATTCGAGTAAGTCCTGAAGAAGTAGAATATATGGATGTTTCCCCGAACCAATTAGTGAGTGTCGCTGCATCGTTAATTCCTTTTTTAGAACACGATGATGCCAACCGAGCTTTAATGGGTTCTAATATGCAACGGCAGGCTGTGCCCCTTATGGTTACCGACGCGCCCCTCATCGGAACCGGGATGGAAAAAGTAGTGGCACAAGACTCTGGAGTTGCGGTGGTGGCAAAACGAAGTGGAGTAGTGGAGAGTGTAGACTCTTCTCGTATTGTCGTGCGCTGTGGCGAAAACGAGGAAGACACGTTAGGGACCGGGGTTGATATTTATAACCTCATTAAATATCACCGTTCCAATCAGAACACCTGTATTAATCAAAAGCCAATTGTGAAAAAAGGCGATCAGGTCTATAAAGGTGAGATCATTGCTGATGGCCCGGCTACTGAGACTGGTGAGTTAGCTTTAGGCCGGAATGTGTTAGTCGCCTTTATGCCTTGGGGAGGATATAATTTTGAGGACTCGATCCTTATCAATGAAGAATTGGTAGAGGATGATTGTTTTACTTCTGTCCACATTGAAGAATTTGAGGTTATGGCCCGTGATACGAAACTGGGCAAAGAAGAAATAACCCGGGACATACCTAATTTAGGTGAGGATGCGTTAAGGGATTTAGATGAAAGCGGCATTATCCGGATTGGGGCAAAAGTAAAAGTAGGGGATTTTTTGGTCGGCAAGATTACCCCGAAAGGTGAAACGCAGCTTTCCCCCGAAGAAAAACTATTGCGAGCGATTTTTGGGGAAAAGGCTAAGGATGTGCAAGATACCTCGCTAAGGGTCCCCCCCGGCGTAGAGGGTACGGTTATCGACGTCAAAGTATTTAACCGAAAGGGAGTTGACAAGGATGAGCGAACCCGCTCGATTGAGAATGAAAAGCGTGCCCGGCTTTTAAAAGACCAGCAAGATGAGATTTTAATTCTCAAGGAAAGTGCTAAAAGTAAAATAAAGAAGTCAGTGGTGGGGAAGGTTTCCCTTTCAAAAATTATTGGGAGCGATAGAAAGGTTGCTGCTGAAAAGAAACTGGTCATTACTGAGTCAGGCTTTGACCGGATTCCCTTTGAAAAGTTAAGAGACATTCATCTCAAAGATGTTGAACAAGAGGAAGTCAAGATTTCGGAAATTTTGGATAACTATGAAAAACAAATTAACCTTATTAATACTATCTTTGAAACCAAGATAGGGCGGATTAAGGCCGGGGATGAACTTCCACCCGGAGTGATTAAGATGGTGAAGGTAGATATCGCGGTAAAACGCCGGTTGTCCGTGGGAGACAAAATGGCAGGCCGTCATGGGAATAAAGGAGTATTATCCTGCGTTTTGCCGAAAGAGGATATGCCTTATTTAGAGGATGGGACACCGGTTCAAATTGTTTTAAATCCCTTAGGCGTCCCCTCCCGTATGAATGTTGGTCAGATCTTGGAAACCCATTTGGGATGGGCGGCACAGGGGCTTGGTTATAAAATTTCCGAAATGTTAGAAAATAATTATTCGCCCGCAAAGCTTAGAAATCTCATTAAGGAAATTTACGTTAACGCCACCATCGACCAACTCCTCGATTCTCTTACTGATGAAGAAGTAGCCTCTGTGGCCAAAAAGATGAAATCGGGTGTTTATATGTCTACCCCAGTTTTTGAAGGCGCTTCGGAAAAAGAGATAAGCCGTTTACTTAAATTGGCTGATTTGCCCGAAGATGGCCAGACGATTTTATTTGACGGACGCACAGGAGAAGCTTTTCACAAAAAAATAACGGTAGGAACGATTTATATGCTGAAGCTTCACCATTTAGTTGAAGATAAAATTCACGCTCGCTCTATTGGTACCTATTCATTAATTACCCAACAGCCCTTGGGGGGAAAGGCGCAGTTCGGCGGACAGCGTTTAGGGGAAATGGAAGTTTGGGCTCTCGAGGCTTATGGAGCAGCGCACACGCTTCAGGAATTTTTAACTGTTAAAGCGGATGATGTTTGGGGGCGAACCAAGATGTACGAAAAAATAATCAAAGGCGATAATACGTTGGAACTTGGGATCCCGGAGTCATTCAATGTGCTCATCAATGAGCTTCAAGGGCTTTGCTTAAATGTTGCGTTAATTGAGGAACAATAATATCTCTCTTTTTAAAAATAAAGTAGGGTCTCATTACGTCAAGCTATAAGAGGGTATAAATAAATATGGATAGTCAATTAGGTTTATTCAGTAAACCACCAAAGAATCCCTCCCAATATAGTGCGGTGAAGATATCGCTCGCTTCACCAGAGCTGATTCGCTCGTGGTCCCATGGGGAAGTAAAAAAACCCGAGACGATAAATTATCGGACTTTTAAACCAGAGCGAGAGGGGCTTTTCTGCGCCAAAATTTTCGGACCCGTTAAAGATTACGAGTGTAATTGCGGCAAATATAAGCGTTTAAAACATCGAGGTGTGGTGTGTGAAAAGTGTGGTGTGGAAGTCATTTCCTCCCAGGTGAGACGCGAACGAATGGGGCATATTGAGCTTGCGTCCCCTGTCGCCCATATCTGGTTTCTCCGAAGTCTCCCGAGCCGCATTGGGGCAGTCCTTGATATGACCCTTCGGGAGCTGGAAAAGGTTCTTTATTTTGAATCGTATGTGGTTATTGACCCTGGAGATGCTCCATTAAAAAAAGGAGAACTTGTTTTCGAGGAGAAATACCTTAAGCTCCGAAGCGAACATGGAGAAGGATTTATTGTGGGAATGGGGGGGGAAGCTATCCGAACCCTTCTTAAAGAGATTGACCTCGGAAAGCTTTCTGAGGCCTTGCGGTCGGAAATGAAAGCAACCTCTTCGGATGCTAAAAAGAAGAAAATGGCTAAACGTCTCAAAGTGGTGAATGCTTTTCTTAATTCGGGGAATCGGCCGGAATGGATGATCTTAGAGGTTATCCCGGTTATTCCTCCCGACCTCAGACCCTTGGTTCCCTTGGATGGAGGGAGGTTTGCGGCTTCAGATTTAAATGATCTTTATCGTCGGGTTTGTAATCGCAATAATCGCCTTAAACGGCTCCAAGAGCTTGATGCTCCGGAGATTATTATTCGCAACGAAAAACGGATGCTTCAGGAAGCAGTCGATGTTCTTTTTGATAACGGAAGAAGAGGCAAGATCGTGACCGGCCGGAACAAGCGACCATTAAAGTCCCTAAGCGATATGCTTAAAGGAAAACAAGGCCGCTTTCGACAAAATTTATTGGGTAAACGGGTAGACTATTCGGGCCGTTCGGTCATCGTGATCGGCCCGGAGTTGCGATTGCATCAGTGCGGGCTACCCAAAAAAATGGCGCTCGAACTTTTTAAACCCTTTGTGTACCACCAACTGATTGCTCAAGGTTATGTCACAAATATCAAAAGCGCCAAAAAAATGGTAGAAAAAGAGACTCCAGAAGTGTGGGATATTCTGGAAGGGGTTGTTTATGAGTACCCTATTATGCTCAACCGTGCTCCAACCTTACACCGTTTAGGCATTCAAGCCTTTGAACCAATCTTGATTGAGGGAAAAGCGATTCAGATTCACCCACTGGTATGCTCGGCATTTAATGCGGATTTTGATGGCGACCAGATGGCAGTTCACGTGCCGCTTTCGGTTGAGGCTCAGATTGAAGCGCGGGTGCTGATGATGTCAACCAACAATATACTTTCTCCTGCTAATGGGAAACCAATCATTGTTCCAACGCAGGATATTGTTCTTGGTCTTTATTATCTTACCCGACAGCAAGAAACAGGAAAAGGTGAAATAAAGGAAAAAACCTATGCTAATCGTTCTGAGGTAAGTGAGGATTACGAAAAAGGGATCGTATTGCTCAACAACCAGATTAAGATAAAGGAACTTGGTTTAATACCAGGCAGCCCCCATGATTTGCCCGGGGAAGTGAAAAAGAACCTTGCGGATAAAAGCATCTCGCTGATGGTAGCTCAGGTCCTTCACAAAAAAAGCTTCTTTTCTTCTCCCGCAGAAGTACGCATAGCGTATGACCAAGGAGAGGTAAAAATCCACGATGAAATCAAGGTAGTCATAAAGGGAGAAAAAGTTGACACCACGGTAGGCCGAATAATCCTCAGTGAAATTATACCCGAGGGGATACCTTTTGAGGTAATTAACCGGGTGATGAATAAAAAAGAATTAGCTAACCTCATTGATCACTGTTACCGGATTTGTGGGAATAAACAGACGGTTATTATCTCGGATAAATTGAAAGACTTGGGTTATCAGTATGCAACGCAAGCCGGAATTTCGATTTCGATTTCGGATATGATTATTCCGAAACGAAAAAATGCGCTTATCACTGAGGCCGAAAGAGAAGTTGAAGAAATTAAACAACAGCATAAGAATGGTCTTATTACTGATGGGGAGCGGTATAATAAAGTTGTTGATATCTGGGCGCATGTCACGGAAAAGGTCGCTCAGGAAATGCAGCAGGAGCTTACGCTCGATGCAAAAAGGGGGGGGGTGCTTAACTCCATTTTTATGATGGCTGACTCTGGTGCCAGAGGAAGTGCTCAGCAGATCCGTCAGCTTGCGGGTATGCGCGGTCTGATGGCTAAACCTTCGGGAGAAATAATTGAAACACCGATTACTGCCAATTTTCGCGAAGGTCTGAATGTGCTCCAATATTTTATCTCCACGCATGGAGCGAGGAAAGGTTTGGCTGATACTGCTCTTAAGACCGCCAATTCCGGTTATTTGACGAGACGCCTCGTTGATGTTTCCCATGACGTTATTGTCTCGGAGGATGACTGTGGTACCTTTGACGGAATTTATGTGACACCTTTGATGGAAGGTGGCGAAGTGGTAGAGCCGATCGGGGACCGAATTCTTGGTCGGGTAACCCTTGATGATATCAAAGATCCTTATACCGGAGATATTATTGTTCGTGCCAATCAGGAGATAGACGAAAACCTAACCAAACGGATTGAAGAGGTTGGAATTGAAAGGGTAAAAATAAGGTCTGTTCTTACCTGCCGGAGCAAAACGGGTATTTGTAGTTCATGTTATGGCCGAGATCTCTCTACGGGAAAGATCGTCAACATCGGAGAGACCGTAGGGGTTATTGCTGCTCAGTCAATTGGAGAGCCGGGAACTCAGCTCACGATGAGGACCTTCCATATCGGCGGTACCGCAAGCCGGAGAGCGGAGCAGACCACTCTTGAATCAAAAATTCCCGGAAAGGTGAAATTTTCCGCTCTTAAGACGGTTCGGGGCGGCGATGGGAAGCTGGTGGTTATGAATCGGAATAGCCAAATTTTTATCGAAGGTGAGGGCCGCCGGGAACCCCATTCAATAATCTATGGTGCTAAGCTCAATGTTGAAAACGGAAAGCCGATTGAACCGGGAACCCAAATTGCCGAATGGGACCCCTACAATACACCGATCTTAACTGATATTCCTGGCCGGGTCAGACTCCACGATATTATTGAAGGGGTTACGATGAAAGAGACGGTAGACCCCGTGAGCCAAAAAGCTACTAAAGGGATTGTTGAATCAAAGGGGCAAGATTTGCAACCCCAAATAATCGTTACTCCACCCGAAATAACTTTTACCGGCTCTTTTGAAAAAGGGCTTTTGCATATCCGGGATGAATTTGTTGATCCTGAAGGAGAGATCGCTACTGATTTAGAAGAATTGCCCAAGGAAGTCGATTTTTCTGAAAAACTTGGCAAAAAAATTTTTTACCATTCTGAGGAAAAGCTCCTTATTTTGAAGGGTGCTATTAATGAGAAGGAATTTGAAACATTAAGCTCTCTTTCTGCAGAACGAGATTATCAAAAAGCAATTACCGCTCTTTTTGCGCGCGGTCGAGATTGTGTTGAATCAATAGTCGGATACAGTCAAAACGAACTATTAACTAACAAAAAATTATTTTTTCAGTGTATCTATGCGGAAGATGTGGAGAAGGTTCTCAGCTTTATGCGCAACCCTTCTGTGAAACAAATCGATTTTAGATTTCTCCACCGAGAAGGTCAGGTGATAGATTTTTCATTGGGAGTAAGTGAAATCGGTCAATCTTTAGACGGGATGCCTGGGGACCTTAAGTTTTTCCCGGAACGCTTTCAAGAAAAACTTTCCTATGATGAACAAAGGACGGTGTTAAGACTAAGAGGGATTCTCACTGAAGAGGAATTTGCAGATATTACTTCATTAACTGCTGATAGTGTTTTTAAGAAAGCATTAAAAGAGCTTTCCCAGAAAGAACCTCAGTGGTCTCTTAAAGCAAAAGAACGTTATATGTTTATCCCGGTAGGGGCAAATATCCTGGAAGTTCCCCGAATGAAAGTAGAAGAATGTACTATTGATGGGAAAATCCGCAAGATATATTCGAACATACCAGGGAAAAGCTTTGGTGGTGCCCTCAAGATCGAAGAACGGGTGATCGAAGGTAGTTTGATTGCGAAGATTCCTCGGGAAACGACAAAAACCAAAGATATCACCGGAGGATTGCCTCGGGTGGCGGAACTCTTCGAAGCCCGGAAACCAAAAGAGGTTGCGCTGATTAGTGAAATAGATGGAGTGGTTTCTTTTGGCAAAGAGGTTAAAGGAAAAAGAAGAGTTATTGTTACCCCTGATGTTGGCGACCTGAGAGAATACTTAGTCCCTAAAGGAAAACATATCAGTGTTCACAATGGAGATAAGATAAAGGCGGGTGAGCTTTTGATGGATGGATCCCCTAATCCCGCGGATATCCTTAACGTAAAGGGAGAACAGGAGCTTGCTAAATATTTGGTGGACGAAGTGCAGGAAGTCTATCGCCTCCAGGGAGTAAAGATTAATGATAAGCACATCGAAATCATTGTCCGCCAAATGCTTAAGCGAATAAAGATCAAAGATGAAGTCGGAGATACCAACTTTTTGGTTGGGGAACAGGTGAGCAAGGCAAAGTTTGAAGAGGAAAATGAACGAGTGGTCAGAGAAGGCGGGCAACCTGCTCATGGGGAACCTTTGCTTTTGGGGATTACCAAGGCCTCATTAAATACTGATAGTTTTATCTCTGCAGCTTCATTTCAAGAAACCACCCGGGTATTAACCCAAGCAGCTATTGAAGGAAAGGTAGATACCCTCGTGGGGTTAAAGGAAAACGCGATCATGGGAAGATTGATTCCGGCAGGGACCGGAATGAAACGATATCAACACGTTGATATTACAAGCAACGAAGAAGAAAAAACCATGGAAAAACCGAAAGAAGAAAAATTTATTACCGAGGAGAACGTTGATGCCTACTATTAATCAGTTGGTGCGGTTTGGTCGGAAAAAAGTTAAGAAGAAAGTCAAAGCGCCCGCCTTGGAAAGATGTCCTCAAAAAAAGGGAGTCTGTGTTCGGGTTTACACCACCACACCTAAAAAACCAAATTCTGCTTTGAGAAAAGTAGCGCGCGTGAGACTCACGAATGGTATTGAGGTGACAACCTATATCCCGGGTGAAGGACATAACCTCCAAGAACATTCCGTAGTGCTCATCAGGGGCGGGAGAGTAAAAGATTTGCCTGGGGTCCGCTACCACATGATTCGCGGTACTCTTGATACCATGGGGGTTGAAGACCGGAAACAAAGCCGTTCAAAATACGGAACCAAAAAACCCAAATAAGGCTTTTATATTTTCAGTGGTTGTGATGTAACGTGTTGCAAAACTTAATAAGAATAACAATAAAAAGCATTTTTTTAAGACAGGGTGAATTCCTCCGCTTTTGGCGGGGGCATTGATATTAGGACATTCATGAGGGAGATAAAGACGTGTCAAGAAGAAAGGTTGCAGCTCGAAGAGGTATTTTACCTGACCCAAAATATCATGATAGGTTGGTAGCTCAGTTTATCAATAAACTTATGGGGCGCGGGAAAAAAAGTTTAGCGGAGAGGGTTCTTTATAAAACCTTTGATATTATTGAGTCTAGAACAAAACAAGATCCGCTCAGTTTGTTTAAAACCGCTCTTGATAATGTGAAACCAATACTCCAGGTTAAGTCCCGTCGGGTGGGAGGGGCTACGTATCAGGTTCCCATGGAAGTAGGTTTTGAACGACGGCTCTCTTTAGCAATGAAATGGTTAGCAACGTATGCTCAAGGCCGGACCGAAAAATCAATGCCTGAGAAATTAGCGGCCGAGCTGCTTGATGCGGCTAATAATCGGGGGAATGCGGTTAAGAAAAGAGAAGATACTCATAAGATGGCAGAAGCTAATAAAGCATTTGCTCATTATCGCTGGTAAACGGAATCGGTATGTCTGATCGTCCCTTAATTAGGTTAATCGATAAAGAAACACCCCCCGAAGTTACTTCCTTTCCTCAGGGGAAAAAAGTACCTCGGATTAACCCGTTAGATAAGGTGCGCAATATCGGGATTATCGCCCATATTGATGCGGGCAAGACAACCACCACGGAACGGATCCTCTACTATACGGGGGTCTCTTATAAAATCGGCGAGGTGGATGATGGTAAAGCCACCATGGACTGGATGGAACAGGAACAGGAGAGAGGTATTACCATCACCTCTGCTGCGACCACGTGTTTCTGGAAGGGACACCGGATAAATCTTATTGATACTCCTGGACATGTTGATTTTACGGTCGAGGTGGAAAGATCACTCCGGGTCTTAGATGGGGTGGTGGCAGTCTTTTGTGCGGTTGGTGGCGTGCAGCCCCAATCAGAAACAGTGTGGCGACAAGCGAACAAATACCAGATCCCTATTATTGCCTTTGTGAACAAAATGGATCGCGTAGGGGCAAACTTTGAGCGGGTCCTTAAAATGATGGAGGAAAGACTCAAGGTATGTGCTTTGCCGGTACAAATTCCTTTGGGCAAAGAGGCTGATTTTTTTGGGGCCATTGATCTCATTGATATGGAGGCGATTATTTACGATGAGAGTAATTTGGGTGCCCATTTCCACCGGGAACCAATCCCTGAGGCCTATCAGGACCAGGCTTTAGAGTATCGGGAACGATTGTTTGAAACCCTTGCCAATTTTGATGACCTTTTCATGGAAAAATATGTCGGTGAAAGGACAATTGAACCCCAAGAAATTCGCGGCCTTATTCGCAAGGCTACGTTAGAATTAAAAATGACTCCGGTTTTTTGTGGAGCCGCCTTTAAAAATAAAGGCGTTCAGTCTCTTCTTGACGGCGTTATTGAATACCTTCCTTCTCCCGTGGACATTCCTCCTATCGTGGGCATCAATCCCAAGGGAAAAGAAGAAACCCGCCCCGCTGCTCTTGAAACGCCATTTTCCGCTTTAGCTTTTAAAATCATGAACGACCCTCATGTGGGTCAGCTTACGTTTATTCGGGCATATAGCGGTGAATTAACCGCCAAAAGCACGGTTTATAACGCATCCAAAGAAAAGTCCGAACGCGCCTCTCGGCTTCTGAGGATGCATGCCAACAAGAGGGAAGAGATTGAAACGGTTTCTGCCGGCGATATTGCGGCGATTGTAGGATTAAAAAATACGACCACCGGTGATACGCTTTGTCATCCGAAGTCTCCTATTCTTTTAGAATCGATTAAATTCCCCGAATCCGTGATTTCGGTGGCGATTGAACCGAAAAGCCGTGCGGATCAAGGCAAGCTCGCTGTTGCGCTTCAAAGGTTGTCTCACGAAGACCCGACCTTCAGGACTTTTACTGATCCTGAGACCGGGCAGACCATTATTTCGGGAATGGGAGAACTTCATCTGGAAATAATTGTTGACCGCTTATTAAGAGAATTTCAAGTAAAGGCAGATGTAGGGAATCCCCAGGTTGCTTATCGTGAGACGATAACCCAGAAGGCAGTTGCAGAAGGTAAATTCATCCGCCAATCGGGAGGTCGCGGCCAATATGGTCATGTTGTTTTAGAGGTTGAGCCCCAACCACCGGGGACCGGTTTTATTTTTGAAAACAAGATTGTCGGCGGTGTAATCCCTAAAGAATATATTCCTGCGGTAGAAAAAGGTCTTAAAGAGGCTATTGAGCATGGGGTACTGGAAGGATACCCGGTGATAGACCTTAAAGTAACATTGGTTGATGGTTCTTATCATGAGGTTGATTCTTCCGAGTTGGCTTTTAAAATTGCGGCTTCCCTTGGTTTTAAGGATGGAGTTAAAAGGGCTAACCCCATAGTTTTAGAGCCGTTAATGTCATTAGAGGTCGTGGTGCCGGAGGAGTATCTGAGTGCAGTGATTGGTGACGTTAGTTCTCGTCGCGGAAAAATTTTGGGGATGGATAAGCAAAAGAATATAGTGGTCCTTGCTACCCACACCCCTTTAGCGGAAATCTTTGGTTATTCAACGGTTTTGCGGTCCCTCACTCAAGGGAGGGGTACGTATAATATGCAGTTTTACCGGTATGTAAAAATTTCTGCTGATCAAGTAAAAAAAAGTGTTGCAATTAACTAATTTCTTTGTTACAAAGATTAATTTTTAGTTCGAATTTTAAAAAGTTTAATTTAACTGAAAACTTAAATTTTTTTATTTTTATCATACTTAATTTAACTGATTATTAAACCTATTCTTTCCTTATTTCCTTACTCATTTAAACACTTTTGAAAATAAGGAGGAGTAATCATGGCGAAGCAGAAATTTGAGCGGACGAAGCCGCATGTCAATGTAGGGACGATAGGGCATGTAGACCATGGGAAGACGACGTTGACCTCAGCGATCACGAAGTATTTGTCGTTAAAGGGCAAGGCAGAGTT
>DATEXU010000282.1:0-15676 GCA_035256645.1 Thermodesulfobacteriota bacterium
GGACATCTTTTTCTACAATGGTTGGTGGTGGCGACCATGGCAAGGACGCTGGTATCGTTCACAATACTACAACACAGGTTGGGACTACTATCAAAATGTTCCATCTTTTTATTCTGAAATACCATCCGGCTGGAGGAATGACTACAGGAATCGTCGTTGGAAAGGATATCGGTGGAACTACCAACGAATACCTCACCAACAAGTTGAACAAAACTGGAGAAACTGGGAACAGAGTAGGCATTGGGAGCGGCAAGGATCGTGGGGTGTCCAAGGTTGGGGAGACCAAACGCGGTCACAACAACAACGGGAGTCAGATCCACAATCCGAAGAAGACCAACGACACCACTCACAGCAACAGGGAAACCATGAAAGAGGGGGGGAAGAACAATATGATGGAAGGTAAGGACGGCTACTTTTATTAACATTGCAATCAGATGATTGCACATCTTAAGGCAGATGGAAAAGAAACAGTAAATGGAGAGGGAAAAGTATCCCTTCTCCTGCAATCCACATCATGAAAGGAGAAATACTATGCCGTTGCTTCAATTAGTAATTGTTCTGGTTGTCGTTGGAGTGATTCTATGGGTGATTAATAGCTACATACCAATGCAATCTACCATAAAAAAAATTTTGAATGTGGTAGTGGTTATTGTTGTGATTATATGGCTATTGAGTGTCTTCGGACTTATAGGGGACCTCTCAACGATTCGTATTGGGAAGTAAAGAGTCTGAAATAAACTTTAAAAAGGGCATTCATGCGCTCACCACCCGTTCGTCAAAAAATACTGACAGTCCCGAACGCGACCGCGGGGAGCAAAAAAAGAAGTAACAATCTTCCAACGAAAAAGACCCGCAGGAGCTGAGTTCCCCAGAGCCGAATCATTTTTACTTAGAAGGGAGAAACGATATGCTCGGAACTATTTTGATCGTTGTTTTGATTCTGATGGTGGTGGGTGCAGCACCCACCTGGCCTCACAGCCGACAGTGGGGTTACTACCCGAGCGGACTGCTGGGTGTGGTCCTGGTGATTCTGATTATCCTGCTGCTCTTGGGTCGGCTTTAGGTGGCCCAACCACGTCTCTGATGCCACGCGCAGCAAATGGCAACAAGCGCTTGAGGGCGTGCACCTCAAGTCGGTAGTAATCAACAGTGCATAACCGGGAGCGGACCTTTAGGGGCCTGCCTCGGAAAACAGGGAGGTGTATTATGTCTTTAATTCAACTCGTGGTGAACCTGATCATGTTTGGTGTTATTCTCTGGATTATCAACACTGTTTCATCCCGATGGCGGGATCCATCAAGTCGACCTTGAATGCCGTCGTGGTCATCGCAATAATTTTGTGGCTCCTGGGATTGATCAGTAGCTGCGCGTCCGGCAAAGAAAAATGCTGATGGAAACATGAACTTGGATTAAGTGCGTGTATCTTAGCTTGCAGATTGGCGAGTTCCGGAAGAGTTTTGAAGAAATCGACAAGGATTGACGAAGGAGTTTGCTATGAATGACAAACGAAAAGCATACGAAGAGAAGCTCAATGCGCAGCTGGAGGAATGGAACGCCCAGATCGCTCTGCTCCAGGCCAGGGCGGACAAGGCCAAGGCCGAGGCGAAGATCGCATACTACAAAACCATCGAAACCTTGCAGCACAAGCAAGATGAGGCCGGGACAAAGCTGCACGAGTTGAAGACCGCCGGTGATGAGGCAACGGATGTCTATCAGGGGGTTATAAAAGTAGTTGTTTTAGTTTTTCAACACCCTGCTTTGATTGCGCCAGCGAATTAAGTTTAGACAAGGGCCACACTATAACGCTTTTTGTTTTTTGCCTTATTCAGCCCATAGTCAGCTTTAGTGAAAAGTTCGGAACTTTGCCCTATCGAGGAGATAACCTATGCAAAAAAAGAATGTCTTACTTGTACTCATTGTTTCCCTTATGCTTGTTTTTTTTATTACCCTTCCGGGATATTGCGAGCCAGTCGATACAACATTTGAACAATTAAAGTTAGAACTGAAAAGCAAAAACGTATCTGATGAATTCATAAAGACTACAGAAAAATCGGTAAAAAGAATGATAGCATCCGCAGCATTAATCGTTGATATAAAAAGTGTTTTATTGGATTTATGGGGTGAAGGGGTAAAAGGGCGAGCGTTGAAAAACGCTGTAGCTTCTGTAGCTGAGCTTGTTGAAAGCGGAGACAATACGTTAGAGGCCGCAAAGATTACCTCTGGTGCGGCTCATAAGGCAGAGTCTGAAGGTTTAAGCGGGTTTGGTGTCGGCATGAGAGTTAAAAAGGCAGTTCAAGAGAGAAAGGCGTATCTTAAAACTTTGAAGAATTAATTTTTTTGTCGCCCATGACAGTGGTGGAGAAGCAATAAGCAATGTTTAATTCATCTAATTTTACTAAATATATCCGTCATGGCTCAGCAATCGTAAAGGGAACGATCAAATTAGGGAGGTTTGTGGTTCCTTACCGGATTTATGAGAATGAAGGACCGCATATTATATGCCTTAACGGAGTACAGCAGTCTATGGCAATGTGGCATACTTTTGTCTTGCGTTATGCTCCCTACTATCGAGTGGTACTTTTTGATTTTCCTAACCAGGGCAAAGGGAAGATTGTTTCAGGGCCTATTTTTGTTACACTGGATGAGCAGGTGAATATTTTGCGGGGGGTAATAAAGGCTACAGAAATAAATAAGAATGTTTCAATATGTTCTGCTTCATGGGGAGGAATAATTGCGATGGCATTTGCCGCGCGGTATCATAATGAAGTAAAACTATTATGTTTAGCAAGCCTGGGAACAAAAGCCAATGATGCGATGGCTGAAACTATTAATAAGGCCTTACAGATAGACCCACAAAACAGGCAAAAAATGGCTGATACATTAATTGAAAGCTTCGGCCAAAACCTTCCTGAAAGTATTAAGAATAAAATTGTCACCCAGTTTCAGGCTATGAGCACGGAGAACTTGAGTGCGTTTTATGAGCATGGATTATTTGTAGTAACGACAAAAAAAATAGGGGATTTAATCAATCTTTCAAAAATTAAAGCAAAAACATTTTTGATTTATGGAGAAAACGATATGATTATCGATTTGGAAGATGTTAGATTTCTTGCTTCCCAAATCCTTCACTGCGAGGTTAAAATCGTAAAGGGCGTAGGACACTTTCTCCATATGGAACGGCAAGATGTCTTTGATATTTACGAAGATTTTCTGCCGATACTTCCGCACGGTGTAAAAATTAATAACGAGTTAGTTAATATGGTTTAGCGCTATCTTGCTAACCACTTAAAATCATTAACTCACCGGGAAGGACTCGAACCGCCGACCAAGTGGTTGACAGCCCAAAACTATTGCTTTTATGTTTTTAGGTTTGGCTATAACTGCTTAGGCAGACCGGCTGCCGAACAACAAGCTGCCTTCGATCTTTACGTGAAAGCTCTTGAGGCTACGATAGCCAAAGTAAAAGCTGGGGTCGAGATGATAGAATTGGAACAAACCATGCACTGAGTGTTCAAGGCCGCGGGCCACGGTGTCCATATCTTCGGGCCACCCATCCATGGTTTGGGGATTGAGTTTGGAGAGGCGCCCTTGCCGCCGGGCCATGCCTTTTTTTATGGTGAGAAAGCACCAGCGCCACTTGAAGTCAACGTAGTGATTGCGATTGGCAAAACTGCGGACTTTACATGGGCCCCTGGGGTGTACGGGAGGAGGATACCGTTGCAGTCGGCATGAAAGGGCCTGTTGTCCTTACAAACTATCCCTAGCGATTAGAAAAATGAGTACGAACCTTGTTCAAGATATTGACATTATTTTGATTAAGGTATTTTTAAAACATTTATTTTAACCAAAAATTATTACAAAAAATAGGGGTTAACTGTAAAAGTTAATTTTGATATGAATAAAAAAAAATTATCAGAGGGTGCAATAATTTTTCTTATTGCTGTGTCCTTTGCTCTTTTAACCAATTTATTTCGTTCTGATGGCCTTCCGCTTGTCCAGATTAAGCCCGCATCTGTTTCTTTTTCCACAAAAAATAACCAAGAAAGTACCGTCTCCTTTGAGGTTCTGAAAGGAAAGTTTAAAAAGCCGGGTATTATCCTCATTGATGTTCGTTCTCCGCAAGAATTTAAAAAAGAACATATTCCGTGGGCAATAAATATTTCCTACCATGAATTTTCGGAAAAATTACCAGAAATTATGAAACAAATTTCTTTTAGCCAGGAGATCATTGTTTATTGTGGCGGGATCGAATGCTCTGATGCTAAAAACATGGCTTTTTTACTCAACGCAAAAGGATACAAAAATGTGAAAGTTTATAAAGGAGGATGGGGAGAGTGGACCCAAAACAATATGTCGGTGGAAAAATGAGGGAGGGGTTTATTAAAAAAATCATCGTTCACCCTTATGCAGCGCTACTTGGAAGAATAGTCTTAGGGATTATTTTTATTTACGCCAGCTTCTATAAAATTCTTCATCCGGGTATTTTTGCACTGGCGGCTATGGATTATAAACTTTTGCCGCTTTTTATGGTGAACCTTTTTGCTTTAATTCTTCCTTGGTTAGAATTATTTTCTGGAATATTTCTCCTTTTGGGATTCTTGACGGAAGGAAGTATCCTTATCATCAACCTATTAATCATAATGTTTTTGTTTGCCAAGGGATCTGCTTTAGTAAGAGGAATTGATATAAACTGCGGTTGCTTGCTCCCGTGGGTTGTACCGAAGATCAGTATCCGCTTATTGCTTCAGGATTTGGTCATTTTTTTTGTTGCCCTTCAGGTTTTTTTCTGCGATCGGAAAGTCCTGAGTCTCGATAAGCTTATCCGCAGAAGCGCTCAATCTTCAAAGTAGTCTTTTGGTAAAGCTTCATATGCCTTGTGAAAGAGTTTTAAAACTCGCTCAGATGAGTGAGGAGTTAAGAACATGATTCCACAGCCTGGACTTAGAAGGACGGGGAAACAATTCATTTCTGGCACTCATGAATTAAAATTATTTTTGACCACAGAAATGATATAATAAAAAAGTAATTAAAATAAACAACCATCTCCCCAAGGAAGGTGAAGCAATGCGTTTATCTGGCTCTCAAGGAAGTGCCATATTCTTTTTTTTTATCGTAATAATTTTGTTATGGTGCGTATCTCTGGTGAAGATCTCATTAGCCTCAGATAAAAAAACACCTTTTCCGGTTTTTGAACTTCCGATCCCACAAGATGATGCGCAAAAGAATTACCTGGGAATATCAGGTTCGGGAAAGTTTAAGATTACGCAAATTAAAAGCCCGGTGATTATTATTGAAGTTTTCGACACGGATTGCCGCCACTGCCGGAATGCTGCCCCATTGGTTAACGAACTTTACCTGGCAATTCAAGCCCGCCCTGACCGGAAAGAGAAAATTAAGATAATCGGCATCGTGAACAATGGCACTAACGAAGTTGATTTATTCCGGGCGAGGTATAAAGTATCTTTTCCTCTTTTCCCCGACCAAGATAGCGCAATCAGCCAACAGCTTGGTATTAAGAAAACCCCTACGTTTATTGGCGTCAAAAACAATGATGACGGAACAATGGAAGAGTTTTATTTCAAAACCGGTGAGTTTTGGTTTTGGAATGTAAACAGGTTTTTGAAAAAAATAATTAAACTGTCAAAATTAGAATAGGGGGACAATAATCATGCGCATAGCTTCCATCAGCGGTGGTAGTTTTGAAAAGAATGTCACCTGATAGAAGCGGTAGAGAATGAGAAGCTTCTTTATGTAGAAGCAAATGGCATGAAGGACGTAAAAGCAAAAGGAAATAAAAATGAGTCACATACAAGTGATGTTTGACCCCAAAACGATAGCCCTGATCGGCGCAACTGAGAAGGAAGGCGCCGTCGGACGGACAATCTTGGATAACCTGCTCCGGTCAAAAGAGAGGAGGATATTTCCGGTAAACCCCCATATGAGCAAGGTATTGGATGTGGAGTGCTATCCCGTCATCGCAACCGTTCCCGAGCATGTGGATCTGGCCGTTGTGGCAACTCCTGCCCGATCAGTGCCGGGTGTGGTTGAGGAATGCGGCCGGGCAGGCGTAGAGGGGGTGGTCATCATCTCCGCCGGGTTCAAGGAGATTGGTGAAGAAGGCACACGATTAGAGAGCGAAATCGACCGGATCAGGAAAACGTATGGGATGCGTATTATGGGACCAAACTGCCTCGGTTTTGTGCGACCCGTTCTGGGCTTAAACGCGACCTTTCTTAGAGGCAACCCTCCGCCGGGGAATATTGCTTTTATTTCTCAGAGCGGCGCCCTCGGCAGCGCGATACTCGATTGGGCGGTCAGCGCCGGGATAGGCTTTAGCATGTTTGCATCACTCGGCTCCATGGTCGATGTCGACTTTGGCGATATGATCGATTTCCTGGGAGATGACCAGGCCACCAGGAGCATCCTGATCTATATGGAGGGTGTGGGCAACGCGAGAAAATTTATGAGTGCGGCCCGGGCGTTCGCCCGGCGGAAACCAATTATTATTTTAAAGCCCGGCAGATTCGCGCAGAGTGCAAGGGCAGCCCATTCCCACACCGGCGCTATGGCAGGGGACGACGTGGTATATGAAGCAGCTTTCAGAAGGGTTGGCGCCGTAAGGGTCGGAGAAATAGCGGAACTCTTCGATGCCGCCAAGGTTCTTGATTCGAAAAGGTTGCCGGCCGGCCCGAGACTCGCCATAGTAACGTCTGCCGGCGGGCCCGGCGTGATGGCCACCGACGCTCTTATCCACCTGGGCGGGGAACTGGCGGAACTCTCTGATGAGAGCATGAAGAAACTCAACGCATTTTTGCCGCCCTACTGGAGCAAAGCCAACCCTGTTGACCTGCTTGGAGACGCAACCGTCGACAAGTTTACGAAAGCCCTCACCATTTGCCTCGATGACCCCAAGGTGGACGGAGTGCTCGTCATTTACGTACCCATGGACTCTGCCCCTTCAACCCAGGTTGCGCAAGCGGTGGCCGATAGTGCGAAAAATGCCTCAAAGCCTGTCATCGCAACGTGGATGGGGGCAGAAGACGTCGAGGAAGGGAGACACATTTTTGTTGAGAACAGCATCCCCACCTACGATACCCCGGAGGTGGCTGTCAGAACTTATGTGAATATGTGCAGGTATAAGAAACATCTCGACCAGCTCTATGAGACACCTGACGAGTTACCGGCAAACAAAGCGCCCTCGAGAGATCACCTGAAAGCGCTTCTCAGGATGGCCCTCGAGGAAGGACGATCGCTTCTCAATGAAGAAGAGTCCAAGGATTTTCTTATGAGCTACGGTATCCCGGTGACGAAGGCGCAGGTCGCTCAAAGCCCCGAAGCGGCATTGGGTATGGCAGAAAAGGTGGGCTATCCGGTCGTCATTAAGATTGTTTCGCCTGATATTTCTCACAAAAGCGACGTCGGTGGCGTCATCATGGGAATAGATTCAAATGCAGTCCTGAAGGAAGCGTATGAGAAGTTGATCCAAAGGGTGAAAAAACGCGCCCCGGAAGCGGCCATCATGGGTGTAGCCGTCGAAAAAATGATTACCGATGTCGATTACGAGCTCATCCTTGGAGCCAAGAAAGATAAAGATTTCGGTTCGGTCATCCTCTTCGGGATGGGAGGAACGATGGCCGAGTTCATTAAAGATTTTTCGATCGGGCTTCCGCCGCTCAACCGGACATTGGCAAAGATGTTGATGCAGGACACCAAGGTATACAAAATGCTCCAGGGCTTTCGGGGTAAACCGGCAGCGGATTTTGAAGGGCTCGAGGAAATCCTCGTAAATTTGTCCAATCTGATCGTCGACTTTCCCGAAATAGCTGAAATCGACATAAATCCTCTTGCCATTTCGAATAGCAAAGCTTCCGCCCTTGACGCACGAATCATAATTGACAAAAATTATGACGCTACCTGTCGATCAACCTATCCTCACTTGATTATTACTCCCTATCCGACCAAGCACATCACAACCTGGCAACTCTCAGATGAGACCAAAGTGCTTCTGAGGCCAATACGCCCTGAAGACGAGCCCGCTGAGCACGAGATGCTTTCTTCGTTGTCTAAAGAAACATTGAGGACCAGGTTTTTCTCCACTATCAAAGATATCTCCCATGAGTGGCTTATCCTTTTCTGTAATATCGACTACGACCGGCACATGGCGATCGTTGCGGAGATGGAGGAAAATGGAAAGAAAAGCATGATAGGGGTTGCAAGACTTATTATGAACCAGGACCTGACGTCCGGCGAAGTGGCCGTCCTCGTGCAGGATAAGTTCCAGGGGAAACACCTTGGAACTAAATTTGTAGAGGTGCTCATCGAGATAGCTAGGGAAAGAGGCCTTGAGGATATCCGGGCAGATGTTCTTACCGAAAATGAAAGCATGCTCAAGGTCTTCAGGCGGTTGGGATTTTCAACTCATTGTGTTCCCGGCGGCACGAGTGAAGCCGTGTTGAAGTTGAAAGAACAAGGGGCTCCGGGAGAATGAACAGATGAGTGGTGTGTTGTCCAGACTTTTCTCCGCATCCAAACCGCCGGCGGATCATTCGCACAACCACAAGCAGCTATCTCCAAAGAACTTTTGTAGAGCGAACAGGCAGATATGGTGCGGCAGTTCTCCAAAAACTGCACACTGAAACGAATGGCCTGACGGCGCAAGAAGCCCCCAAGCTCGTTTGAAACAATATGGGTTGTCCAAATTTGACTGAAAATTTTAAAAGTGAGATAATAAGACCTGTTATGAACCCACAAAATAAAGGACACGAAGTATCGCAAGATTTACCAATCAAAAGGATTGTGCCCATAAAGGAAAAAGTTGGGATTCTTACGCTGGGAATTTTGGTCAAAACCTTTATATTTGGCTACTTTTTTGACTATCTGCTATATCCATTCGTAATTTGGAAAATGGGACTCATCAAAGGCGGCCTCATGATGACAGTTCTTTCTGGTTTTGTTTACTATCTATTGTTAATTTTTTACGACTGGTCACGAAGAGATTGGCTCGGCATTGAGGCAATAAAGGGGCTGAAGGACTACAGCGGCAATAGTAAGATTCGCAGGTTCACTTCCTGGATTCTCCGCAAAAGCGACGCGGTTGTTTTACTTTTTCTTTCAATGAGATACGATGCCTTTATTATTACCGCATACATGCGTCACGGAAATCATCAATATAATGGCTTGGGCAGGCGGGATTGGAAGATATTTTTTTCGAGTCTTATAATTGGCAACATTTACTGGTCCTTTGTCGCATTCATGGGGGTGTCGGTTGTTGAGTATGTTTGGCAACACTTTTTCTAATGAACAGAACCGTAAAAGTTTAAAAATTTTTTAGACATACGAAGCTGGCAATTATGAGCATGAAAGGGCCCAACCAACCTTTTTCTTGGATTAATTCGAAGTTAGGAGTGAGGGAGACGAAAAAATTTTCCGTCCCGAAAGGAGGGAAGACAATGACCTTAATAAACAGGTTTAACGCGTGCTTGATGCTCTTGTTTGTTTTTTTCATTCCGGTTTATGGCTCAGCCCTTGCTCAGGAAAATCAGCCTGCCATTATTAAAAAGGTTTCCCCATCCGTCGTTTCCATCATCACCTACACTCCAGACAATAAGCCGCTCGCCCAGGGAAGCGGCTTTTTTATCAATCAGCAAGGAGATGTTATCACCAACCGGCATGTGCTTGAAGGTGCAGACCGGGCGGAAATAAAAACTGCTTCTGGGAACCTCTTTCCACTGGAGGCAATTCTTGCTGAGGACGAAGAGGGAGACCTTATCAGGTTCTCAGTGAAGATTTCTGCCCAGGAAGTGATTCCCCTGTCACTTAGTAAATCCATTCCCGAGGTCGGGGAAAAGGTTATTGTCATCCGAAGCCCCCTCGGCCTTGAAAAGTCCGTCTCTGATTGCATTGTCTCTGCGGTTCGGGACATTCCTGCATTCGGAAAAATCCTTCAGATAACCGCTCCAATCTCTCCTGGTTCAAGCGGAAGCCCGGTAGTAAATATGAAAGGTGAGGTTCTTGGGGTTGCCACCTTCCAAAGAGTTACAGGCCATAACCTAAACTTTGCCCTGCCGGGTCAAAGAATAAATCAGTTGACAACATCCAAAGCTAGGACAGTTGCCGAATGGAATGCCAAACGACAAACAGAAGGCATACCTGAAGCAGAAGGGCTTTTTAAAAAAGGCCTATCGTATTATTTGGCTGAAGATTATGAAAAAGCGATTCCTTATTTTGAAAAGGCAGTGCAAAAAAATCCTTTTTCTGCAAAAGTATACTTTTGTCTGGGGACGGCTTATGACTATCTCGGCCGCTATCAGGACGCAGTAGAAGCTTATAAAGAAGCTATCCGCCTTAAACCGGATTTTGCCGAAGCCCACTGTAACCTGGCCCTGGCTTATGCCCACCTCGACCGCTATCAGGACGCAGTAGAAGCTTACAAACAGGCTATCCGCGTTCAACCGGAATATGCCGAGGCGCACTATGCCCTGGGCGCAACCTACCTCATACTTGGAGACAAAGGCTCAGCAGTGGAGGAATATAAGATTTTGAAAGATTTGGATAAAGAAAAAGCAAACAAATTGTTTAACTTTATATATAAGTGAGGAGATGGAGGAGGATGCAAAAAAATATTTATGTTAGCTATGATATTGATGGTTTCTCAGATGGAAGTGATGCAAGCCAATAGTCCTCGAAGTCAACCAGGGTTGTCCCGTTTTTCAGTATATGGAGGCTCGTGTTTGACAGAATATATAATAATTACAAGTAGTTATTATACCTTCATGCGTGAGACCGATACCAAATACGCATTGAGGTATTCCGTTCGCCTTCGAAATTTGCTTTTAGTACCTAATAGGTGTTATTATAAAAACTTTTTTCAGTAATAACTACTCGAAAGAATAATCATGACTGGCATGGAAATCATTACTGTGGAAGGAAAATCGGAATTAAAGGACTTCATTGACCTGCCATGGAGAATCTATGCTGGGCACCCCAATTGGGTTCCTCCCCTCAAGAAAGAGGTTCGCCGGTTGCTGGACCCCCGCAGTCACCCGTTCTGGGAGTTTTCCGAGCGCATCCTCTTTCTGGTCCGACGCGGTTCGGAGACGGTGGGAAGGATTGCGGGCATAATAGATCGCCATTATAACCGGTTCCACGGCGAAAAGATGGGCATTTGGGGATTCTTCGAATGCACTGACGATCCGGAGGCCGTGGCGGCCCTCTTCTCTTCCGTTGAGACGTGGGCTCTTCAGAAGGGAATGACTTTCCTGAGAGGCCCGCTCAGCCCGTCTATGAATTACGAGACAGGGCTGCTCATCGAGGGCTTCGATTATCCGCCTGCTGTGGGTATGACTTATAACCCGCCGTATTACCTAAGGCTAATCGAATCGTGCGGCCTCACCAAAGAAAAGGACCTGCTGGCCTTCCTGATAGATGGCGAGTACCGGCTGCCGGACTGGATAGAGCGCCTTGCTGAACGGACCGCTCAAAAAAAGGGTGTCCGCATCAGGCACGTTGATCCGAAGCATATGGATGCTGAGTTCGCCCTGATCAGGGAGATCTACAATGACTCTTGGTCAGGCAACTGGGGTTTCGTCCCCCTGACCGATAATGAGATGCGGGACATTCAAAAAAGTGTGAAGCCCTTCGCAGACCCGGGTTTGGTGTTCTTCATGTATTACAATGATGAACCCGCAGCGGTCTGCGTGATCTTTCCTGACATCAACCCTTTGCTCAAACACCTCAACGGCCGGATCAGCCCGCTGGGTCTGCTTAAGGCGCTCATCGGTTGGCGAAAGATCAGGGGACTGCGCTTGCTGATGTTAGGCATCAAGGAGAAGTACCGACAACTGGGGCTGCCCATGCTGGCCTTCCACCACATCTATGAGGTCGCGAGGGAACAAAAGAAATATCATAATCTGGAGATGGGCTGGACCCTGGAGGACAACGAGTCGGTCAACGCATTGACAATGGAAACTGGCGCAAGAATATACAAGAAATATCGAATCTTCAGAAAGTCCTTATGAATAGAAAAGTTACCGAACGAGGATATCGAGCGCGTCTCCTCGCAGTGGTGAGATGGCTGGCGGGGGTTGCGGCTGGATGCGTCCACAAAACGCACAGGCTCCACGCTTCGATGCAACCCGATGGCTGGAGTGCCCAGCCTATCGGAATCGTGCGACGGTTTACCCCCGATGCCGACCTAAATCCCGCTACCGGAACGCCCGTGGGGGACGAGGGCTATTACCTCTATATTCTGAACGAAGCTGCCAACTGGGATCACAGCGATCCGAAGTCGATTCTCTTCTCAATTTGGCAGCGTCCTTGGGCGCACAGTTGGCTCATCCTGGAAACTCCCGAGGATCGTCTGGAATGCGGTCACACCGGTGACTTCGGGCTAACGAGACCGCGTTACCATGAGGGCGTGTTTCAGAGAATTCAGAATGGGGATCCCAATCCGATCGCTTACTTGTGGCAGACGATGTCCGATGGCCGATTCCAGATCGGCAAGCCCAATCGCCCCCCTTCGTTTGTTTGGCGAATGCCGATTACCCGGCGACGGTATCAATTGATCTATGAATATGTAATGCAGCGGAAGTATGATCAGTTCGGCGCGAGGACCAACAACTGCACCGATATGGTGATAGAAACAGCGGCGCTTGCGGGCATCAATTTGATCCACCGCATTCGCCTCACCTTGCCGCCGGAAACGAAGGTTTGGGGTCGGACGCGGCGTGTTTGGACGGATCCCCAATATCGCATATTAGAATACAGCACGCCCGAAGTTCTGGAAGCGGATCTGCGCCATCTTGCCTGTTTAGGAATCGGGAGTGATGCCACGGAGTGGTACCTGGCTTGGAAGCGGTGACGATCGCGCTGATACTTGAGCGTATCGGGTGGAATTGATCCAACTGGCAAATTGTCATAATAGGTGAACGAATGGCGTTGAAGCAAAGGTCTGACATAGTGGCTGAGCATCGGGTTTCTATCATCGGTTTCGTCTGGCGGCCTGAGGAGATCATCCCATCGGTGATTCACATGGCTCAGCGAACAGGGAGCAGAGCCATCTTTGATTTTTCCACTATGGGGGTGGAAGAGTTACATTCTTTCTTGCGAAAGGCTGACCCTGCCGGCCAGGTTAGGGATATCAAGATTTCTGCCGCTGCCTTGATGGATCCATCTTTGGGGCGGTTACTGAAGAAAACAGAGGCCCATGACATCCACAACATCTGGGTAGAATGCCACCCCCAGTTTTTCCAAGAAGATCCTCCCCTCTTTCTACAGAGATTGCGGGAATTGTCGGAAGAGTATTGTTGCTTTCCAATCATCGCAAACTTGGATCTCCTGGCAGCCTTTTTGAAGGATAGATCGGGAATTGGGCGCATCGTCCTGAAAGGATGCGAGGCCTCTGGATTCGTGAGCGGTGAGACGACCCTGGCTCTCTATTCGACGGTCAAGGAAATGCTGGGCACACCCTCAAAGCCTCTCGACATCCTCATCTGGGGAGGAATCTCCACCCCTGAGGCGGCAGCAGCATTCCTGTCCACCGGAGCCGTCGGAATCGTTTTCGAGAGCGTCCATTGGCTGACAGATCTGGTTGCCATTGATGCTGTTCAACGCCGGCGGCTCTCCAATCTCCGCATGGATTCTACCGATCTGGTTGGCCTTGACCTGCAGGTTCCCTGTCGCCTTTTCAACAAGGGAAACTCGCGCGCGTTCAAGGAGATCAAGACGCTTGAGGACTCGCTGTGCGGAGCAGAGATCACGGAAGAAAGCCGCCGCTCCTTCGTAAGCCAGGTGCATGCAAGAGCCCTCCACCCTCTGGAGAGCCATTTCAACCAGGAAGAGATTATCCCTCTCGCTGTGGAGACCTCCTTTGCTCGATCGTTCGTCGAGCGTTTCGGGGCTGGAACCGAGGAGGCCGTGAAAGCCTTCATGGACGAGATTCGCAACCTATGCCGGTTGGCGGAGGCGAAAAAGGATTGTTTTTTGGACAGCCCGGTAGCCAGAGAGATGGGAACCAAATATCCCTTTATCCAGGGCGCCATGTCCTGGATCACAGATGTCCCGGAGTTTGCCTCAAGGGTTGCCGATGCCGGTGGATTGCCCACCATCGCCTTTGGCCTGATGGACGCGGAGACCCTTGACCGGAGGCTGGGACGCCTGCCGGAGGTCATGGGAGGGTGCCCTTATGTAGTGAATGTCGTCTCTTTGGCAGAAAATCCTTGCAGGGAGACACAGCTCGCCTGGATAAAGAAACAGAGACCCCGTTTTGTCGTGATCGCAGGCGGCGATCTCTCCTCGTTAAGAGAATTGATAGAATGCGGCATAGGGGTTATGTATATCGCCCCTGATGAGGCCATGTTGAGGCTCGCCTTGGAAGCCGGTGTCCGGTATGTGATCTGCGAGGGATATGAGGCCGGCGGCCACGTGGGGCAGCATAGCACGCTCACCCTTGCGCAAATGCTGTTGGATCTCAAGCGGCGCACGCCAGCCCTTTTCCAAAACTGTCGCGTGATCCTTGCAGGGGGAATCTTTAATCGGGAGACCGCATTCTTAGCCGCCATGCTGGGCGCGGACGCCATCCAGATGGGCACCGCCTACCTGGCCACCCGGGAGATCGTTGAAACGGATGCCTTAACAGCGCTCTATCAGCGGATGGTCCTGGAATCGCCCCCGGGGGGAACGGCCGTGTCGGGCCAGCACACTGGGCTTCTGGTGCGGTCCTTGAGGACCCCGATAGTGGAAGCTATTTTATCCCTGGAAAGGGAGTTTGCAGCGGGTCACCAGGACGAGGTCTCGTTCCGGAAGAGAATGGAGGAGATGGCTGCGGGGAGCCTCTTCACTGCGGTCCGAGGCATGGACAGGCCGGGCGGGGTGGCTCTGGATGAGCGGGGCTGCCTGGAACGCGGGCAATTCATGAGCGGGGCCTGCGCCGGCCTAATCTGTAATGTCCGGTATCTTCAGTCCTTTCACCGCGAACTGGCTGAAGGTCCTCTCTTGCTGCATCAGCCCGTTGTGGGGTCGATCGAGAAAACCCCGGAAACTCCATCTTCCGGGGTCGGCTGCGGACTGAAGCGAGTCGCCCCCCACAGAGACGATCGTGAAAGGATTGCCATCACCGGGATGAGCATACTGAATGCCCTGGGGCAGAGTCCGGAGGAAGTCTGGGCTGCAAGCCTGGCCATGAAAAGCGGAATTACATTGGTTCCGCCTTCGCGGTGGGATCACGCGCTTTTTTATGATCCCCGCCCGCAGGTTCCGGACAAGGCCTATTGCAAGGTGGGCGCCTTCTTAGACTTTCCTATCTCCCGTAATGAACTCGGGATTCCTCCCCATGATTTCCGGACCATGACCACGGCGACAAGGATTACCATGTGGCTGGCGGACAGGGCCATCCGAGCATCCGGCATCCTGGAGTCAGACATCCCACGCGAGCGAATAGCGGTTCTCATTTCCCAGAACTCGGGAGAGGCGGCAGGGACCCTCACCAATATCATCATCAGGGCACACGTTCATGACATCCTAACCGCCGTCAAAAGGGCCGTTCACCTCACGCCGGATCAGGAGAACGCCATCGAACAGGAGGTAAAGTCCGGACGAATGGCTCCGGATGACACCACGCTGCTGGGCAGACTCAACTGCGCTGCGCCCGGCTTCATCTGTAACCGGTATGGATTCATGG
>DATEXU010000283.1:0-4275 GCA_035256645.1 Thermodesulfobacteriota bacterium
ACCTGGTCGCACGGAGGATACAGATGAGTGAGGACCACTTTTTTTACCTGAGCTTGGGTTGCGATTTGCCCAATTTCGGCTGGGGTAAGGTGGCCGTCCACTTTATAGTCATCCGGAAAAGAGCACTCAACAATCAACACATCACCGTGCTGCGCTAACGTGACCAGCGCATCACAGTAATCAGTATCACCTGAATAAATAATGCTCTTCCTCTGATAGTTAATGCGGTATCCCAGACAGGCGCTCTGCTGATGGTTGAGCGGTTTTGTTTCGACCGTTACATCGTTAACGCTGATTGTGTTCTGCTCAAGCTCGTGGACCGCGATCGGATAGTGGTTTTTACCCAAGACCGGATACAGGGTAATGAGGTTTGCAAGGAAATCTTTTATCCCCTTGGGGCCGTAAACGGAGAGAGTTGTCGTTCGTAGAGGGTCAAAATAGCTATTAGCAAAAATCAGTTCAGCCAAGTCGTTGATATGATCAGGATGGGAAAAGTGCGAATACAAAAGATGATCAAACCGATAATAATCAAATCCCGCGCGAGCAAGCTGATACGCGGTTCCACTGCCGCTATCGAGCAGGAGGTATGTGTCTCCGGCTTGCACGACCAGACCCGGAGCCTGCCGGTTTTTGAGGGGCACGCCGGTTCCGGTACCCATGAATGTTAGGGTGAAGGATGTTCCCATGAAAATTAAAAATTTTTCTGTTTTTTGCTTACCAGATGGTTGAGAATGATGTATTCCCCCAAGTGGTCAGCGTCAGCATAATAGGCTTGGCCGGAGTTTATTTTTGTTACTTCTTCCACAAAATTGGTAAGCGGATTGCTCTTGACCATCATAAAGGTATTGATAACAATGCCTTCGCGGGTGCACTGTTTTACTTCTTCCAACGTATTTTTGATGGTCCCCGGATGAGGAGGGAACTGGAAATAAAGCTTATCTCCCTCGTAATGGGCGGTGGGCTCCCCGTCAGTGATAAGGATGATCTGTTTGTTATGAGAACCCTCCCGTTTTAACAGTCTCCGACTGAGCCTTAAGGCATCCTGGATGTTGGTATAGGACTGCTCAGCGTCCCAGCGGAGATACGGAAGTTCGGTGGGAAGAAGTCTGCGTGCCAGGGTGGAAAAACCGATAATGCCCAGATAGTCACGGGAAAACTTTCTCCGAATCAAGTCATTAAAGGCTAAGGCCACTTTTTTGGCGGTGAGAAAATTATTTCGATCTTTCATGGATTGACTCATATCCAGCATGAGCACCGTGGCTGAGCGGGTAGCGTACTCCGGGTCATAGACTTCAAAGTCTTCGGGTTTAAGGGATAAACGTGGCGTTCTTCCCTGGCGGATGGCAGCATTCATTAAAGTTTTAGAGAGGTTGATATGAAGCGGCAGTCCAAACGTGTAGGGCCGGCTGGTGGTGATGTCAATACTCCCTTCGCCGGAAAATGTGGTTGCGTGCTTACCGAACAAGTCTCTTTTCAGGAGAGCAAAAATTTCCTTGAGAATTTTATTGCTGATAATATGAAAGCCCTTTTGAGTTAACCGGGAGGTGTTTTTCCACTTCTCCAGCAGACCGGATCTTTCCAGTTCGCTCTTGATGTTTTTCAGACACTCCCAGGTCGCGCTGGCTTCTTCTCCCAGTAAATCGGAAATATGCTGAGTCTCTATCGCCGTCAGGTCATATCCCCAGACCGCCCGCTGCAAGTCCCTTTCCACGTGCAGGATTAAGTCCATGCGTTCGATAAACTCGTGGACCTCTTCAGGAGAAACCGGTGTTGAACCAGTAAACCCCGTTAGAAGGGAGCTTTCACACGGGGCATTTACCCCGAAAGTGTAAGAATCTTTAATTTTACCCCGTGCTTCCGCACGGGGCTTTTCTAACGGGGTTATGTCCTGGAGGGCTGATACTAACCGCTCTAAGGGCGTGGGGGACTTTTTTTGAGCCTTTTTCCTTTCTTCGGAGACATCCAGGAGGCGGGCCCCGCCCTTTCGGCCCGGGTCCGGCCAGCCGCCCCATCCCTTTTGTCTCTGCAGGTCCTTTTGGAGCGCTTCCAAAGCTGATTTTGGATTATACGATTTAAGGAAAGAAGCCTTGATGTTTCGTGCCTCTGCTAAGAGGTCTTCGAGACCTTTTAGTTTTTTCCCCTCACCCCGGTTAATAATTTTTTGGAGAGCTTTTTTAATATCTCCGGTTTCCAGTAATGGTTCGGATAACGAAAGCAGAAGCTCCTCAGGGGAGGGTAGGGCAACCGGCTTGTTTTCGGAAGCGAGAGCGTATTGGAAGGTTCGCATTTTAACTCCGATAGACTCCTTCGTTTCCGACTTCCTCTTTGTGCAGTCTTCCTTTTAGGTGGAGACCTTCGAGGATAAATTCGAGGGCCGAGGCGGTCAATGCCGGCGAGGGTTTTTCGAGTATCCGCTCCACGCTTGTGTGGAGACTTGGGATCGCTTTTACTTGCTCCCCGTATTTTTTCGCGGGCATATCTTCGGAGACGCGTATTTTTTTATGGTGATCAAAATCCGCCAGGATGTCTTCGATCGCGGAATCAGAAAAATAAGACGCAAACACCTTCCGGATAGCCTCGCGGACAATGGTGCGGAATGTTTGATCTTCTCTTTTTTCCTCTAATCCGAACCATTCGATTTTCCCTAAGCTGGAAGCAAAGGCAGCGGAGAGGTCGGTTATTCTCGGTACCACTTCGCGCTCTTGCAGACGGAGAGAACGCCGGAAAGCATTGCTGACGATGGTTTCATAGTTGGCGATGCTCATACGGACACTGACTCCTGACCGTTGATCAATCTCAGGATGACCGCGGGCTTCATGGCTTATCGAGGCGATGACCTCCTTCATAAATCGCGGGGTTATTATCTGATAGCCGTCGAGGGGAAATAATTTTTGTTCCTGGTTAATAATCGTAATCTCATCTGTCCAGTTTACCGGATAGTGGGTCCTCACCTCACTGCCAAACCTATCTTTTAACGGGGTGATAATCCTTCCTCGGTTGGTATAGTCTTCCGGATTCGCACTGGCAAGGAGAAAGACCTCCAGCGGGAGGCGGAGATTAAAGCCGCGAATCTGGATATCGCGTTCCTGCATGAGATTGAAAAGACCTACCTGGATTTTTTCGGCTAAGTCCGGAAGTTCATTGATGGCAAAGATGCCCCGATGACTTCGGGGGATAAGACCGAAATGGATCGTGAGTTCGTCCGCCAGGTAACGGCCCTCAGCGACCTTTATCGGGTCAACTTCGCCAATAAGGTCAGCAATGGTTACATCGGGGGTAGCCAGTTTTTCCGTGTACCGCTCGGAGCGGTTTCTCCAGGCAATCGCAAGCGCATCACCTTTTTCTTTGAGCAATGCTTTGCATTGCCGGCAGACCGGGCGGTACGGATGGTCATTGATTTCGCACCCTTCAACAAATGGGATCTCCTCATCGAGCAGGTTGACAAAACTTCTCATCAAACGAGTTTTTGCCTGTCCACGCTCCCCCAGGAAGATGATATCATGGCCCGCTAAGACAGCATTGATGATTTGAGGGATCACGGTTTGGTCATAACCAATAATGCCGGGGAAAATGGTTTCACCCGCTTTTAATTGAGAAACTAAATTTTTGCGGACCTCCTGCCGGATAGAGAGGTCATGAAAACCCGATTCTTTTAGCTCGCCCAGAATTTTTGGTTTCATCTTCATCCCTTTGTTTGAATTCTCTGAGGGTATATTTTAAAAAGTATGGCGGAAAGTTCGCCTGGTGTCAAGAACAGGTTTTATTGTTCCTGGAAATAAAAAAAATGCCAAAACGTATTTAAATTTTTTCTTTTTTCACGTATGGTGTAACCAGAAGAAACACCGCTTAACTTGAAAAGAACCTGAGAAAAAAGCTAAAAAAAACGTGGTACGAAACAACGCAATTTTAAAAAAGAAACTTTCCACAAACATCGCTTCATCCAACCAGAAAAAGACTGGCAAACCCTCTTCTGTGGATGGGTTCACCCCGTTAGAAAAGACCCGTGCGGAAGTACGGAATAAAATTAAAAATGCTTACGCTTTTTCACACAAAGTAGATGCTCCATGTGAAAGCCTTCTAACGGGGTTCACGGACGAATGGGCAACCAAGGGACTCAGCCGCCGCGTTATCCGAAAATTCCAGAAGATTATTCTCCAGCGCTATGAAAAACACGCGCGGGTTTTTTCCTGGCGCCAGACTCGCGATCCTTATCAGATTTTTGTCTCAGAAATTATGCTTCAGCAAACCCCGGTTGACCGGGTGATAGAAAAATAT
>DATEXU010000284.1:0-2627 GCA_035256645.1 Thermodesulfobacteriota bacterium
CAAGAAAACTGGCTTCTTCGAGAAAAAATTTTTCCCACCTTCCGCCTCGATGGTATCAGCCCTTCCATTACACAATTAAAAGAGGATATTGAACGCGCTGCGCCAACGAATGCGTCCATCTTAATCACCGGGGAAAACGGAAGCGGGAAGGAACTGGTTGCCCGGCTCATTCATCAACAAAGCCGCCGTTCCAACAAGTCTTTGGTGGAGGTTAATTGCGCAGCCATCCCGGAAGAACTCATTGAAAGCGAGTTGTTCGGTTATGAAAAGGGAGCCTTTACGGGCGCCTCTTCCCGGAAGCTCGGAAAATTTGATCTTGCCCACGACGGGACTCTGTTTCTGGATGAAATCGGAGATATGAGCTTAAAAACTCAAGCAAAGATTTTACGAATTTTGGAGGAACAGAAGTTCGAGCGGGTCGGGGGTTCGAAAACCATTGAGGTTGATGTGCGACTCATTGCGGCAACCAATAAAGACCTCCTGGGAGAAATTAAAAAAGGGAACTTCCGAGAAGACCTCTATTTCCGCATCAATGTCATCCCGTTAAACGTTTCCCCGCTTCGGGAGCGCAAAGAAGATATTACCGTGCTCGCCAACGCGTTTCTCAATCGCTTTGCCAAGGAACAAAACATAGAAGAAAAAAAGATTGGTCCTGAAGCAATGGATATTTTAATAAACTATACCTGGCCGGGTAATGTTCGAGAACTCAAAAACATTATTGAGCGCCTGGTAATAATGACTAAAGAAGTAGTTATCAAGCCTGACGATATTATTCAAAGTCTCAGGGGGGGGGCCTCCTCGAACGATTTTACTCATCTCTTTAATCTCGACTTGAAAGAGGCTAAGGATACCTTTGAACAGCGCTATATCGCCTACAAGCTTTCCCAATGCAAAGATAACATCTCTAAAACTGCGGAGACAATTGGCATTGAGCGGAGTCATCTCCACCGAAAAATAAAGAGTCTCAAAATAAAGTTTAAAGGGGACTCGAAAAAATAACGCCTCTTTAGTGTGGTGAATCTAATACTCCTTTGCATAAATTCCGAGGCCGTCATTCACGCGAAGGGAATCCAGCTCAAAAACACTGGATTCCGGGTCAAGCCCGGAATGACAAATACAGCAAAGACATTTCTGAATCACTACTACAGTCAACAAGAGGCATAAAGTTTTCTTTTTTTATCATTGAAACGTGATCGAAAAAAAGTAATCTCGTGGGCTCTCTATGACTGGGCAAACTCGGCTTTTGCCACCTCAGTGATGGCAGGGTTTTTCCCGGTTTTTTTTAAGAATTATTGGAGCAGCGGCACTAACCCAACTCTAAGCACCTTTCACCTGGGAACAGCTAACGCGTTAGCAAGCATAGCCATCGCGGCGATTGCGCCTCTCCTCGGCGCAATCGCCGATAAAGCTGGGGCAAGAAAAAAATTCCTTCTTTTTTTTGTGCTTTTGGGCGTGGCGATGACTATCTCCCTTTATTTTATTTCTCAGGGTAACTGGGGCCTTGCTGCGGGAATATACATTTTTGCAATTATCGGGTTTTCCGGAGGAAACATATTTTATGATTCTCTAATCGTGGATGTGTCCCCGGAAGAAAAATTCGATATTGTCTCTGCGCTCGGTTATTCTCTCGGATACCTTGGGGGCGGCCTCCTTTTTGCTTTAAATGTCGTTATGGTCATCTTCCCCCGGACTTTTGGCCTTAACAACCAACATGAGGCAATCCGCATCTCATTTTTATTGGTTGCTGTCTGGTGGGCAGTATTTTCCATCCCGCTCTTTATCTTTGTCAAGGAGCATAAAGCCCCAAACAAGTTTGGGACTATTAATGTAGTTTTTTCTGGTTTTCGCCAAGTCTATTTAACCTTTCGCGAAATCAGAAAGCTCAAGGTAGTATTCCTGTTTCTTCTCGGTTACTGGCTCTATATCGATGGAGTTGACACGATAATTCTTATGGCCGTTGATTATGGAATGTCGATCGGACTTTCTTCAACAAGTCTCATCTTTGCTCTGCTTATTACTCAATTCGTAGGTTTTCCTGCCGCGCTTGCCTTTGGCAAGATCGGGGAAAAACTGGGGGCGAAAACCGGTATAATGATCGGGATTGGAGTCTATGGGGCGGTGACTATCTGGGGTTACTTCATGCAGCGGGAAGTGGAATTTTATTGTCTGGCCGTGATCATTGGTCTGGTCCAGGGAGGCGTGCAATCTCTCAGTCGTTCTTTTTATGCTAAAATAGTTCCTAAAAATAAGGCTGCCGAATTCTTCGGCTTTTATAATATGCTGGGAAAATTCGCCGCAGTCATGGGTCCGATCCTTATCGGCTGGGTAAGTTTGTTAACCGGCAACCCCCGGTATTCGATTTTATCGCTTCTCCTGCTTTTTATTCCCGGTGCGATCATCTTATCGTGCGTGAATGAAAAGGCAGGAAAACAAAAAGCAAGCGAGTTGGAATCAGTTTATGATGCCCGGTGAAATAAATTTTTATCTATTACCTCGGCAAATAAATATCTCCATGATCCTTCGGTGTCATTCCGGGCTTGACCCGGAATCCAGAATTATTACTTATAGATTCCCGCTGGAGTTTATCCCCGCGAAGGCGGGGGCGGGAATGACATATTGTGCTGTTT
>DATEXU010000285.1:0-3074 GCA_035256645.1 Thermodesulfobacteriota bacterium
TTTATAGGTCTCAATCAGCTTGTCCCGGGAAACATTGAGAACGGATACATATTGGCCGGCAAAGGAAAGTTCGCTATCTTCTCCAATCGCACTACTCCTCAAAGAAACCGGAGGGACAAGATCACTACAACTCTCTTTTTGGGAGCTTTTTATCATGTGGTCGTAAGCCATCAGTATAGCATCCCCTAATGCCGAAGGAACAGATGCTGAGATAATTAAATTCTGAATTTCTTTACTGAGGAGGTTGACTGTTTCGGGATCAGCCCCGCTAAACTCAATCTTTTTTTTATTGATCTCATCAATAAGTTTATTTTCTTGAAGAAAAAGGTCAAAGGCCCGGGTAGTAATTGCGAATCCCTTTGGTATAGGGAGGTTAAGCCGATTAAGGATCTCTCCCAGATGAGCACTCTTTGCCCCAACCCAGTCTACCATTTCCCGATTAACCTCGGAAAAAGGAAGTGTCAATGCGGTTACCGGACTTTCTTTTCTTTTTTCTACCTCTTCTTTGATGCTGGAACCTAACTCTTCAAGGACTGTTACAAGGAGAAAGTATTTATTGTTTGCAAGGGCATTAAGACTTTTTACCATTCGGAGAGTATAAAAGACTGCCTGCACTGCCTGCGAACGAACATAGGACATGCCAAAAATTGTATGTCCCTGCAACTTTTCTTCAATGTCGGCAATAATTTTTGCGAGTTCCGCATTTGCATTGAGTAGTTCACGAAAGTGTTCATATTTAATCCGGAAGATCTCTGAGAAAGTATCTCTCGAGGGCTTATGCTTGCGAGGTGCCCACTTTTGGAAGAGTTTTTCTAACATGACCTGCATGTTCTTTCGCCTCTTTTTTCCAGACTTTTTGAATTGGGCTTTGAGGTGATTTTATTGGGATTCATACACGAGTTAATTTAAAAAATATCCTGAATAAATTTATTACCTCAATCCAGCGATAAAAATGTCATGCTGAACTTGGTTCAGCATCTCATGAGACCCTGAAACGAGTTCAGGGTGACAACAAAACTGGCATTGTAACTGCCTCTTGCGCAATTATCGCTGGATTAAGGTTATTATATCAGAGCCGGCAATTTTATCAAGGAAACGAAATTTTGGGATGGAGATAACTTGCGATTAATTTCGACACTATAAAATCAGGATAGCCGTTTCAATTCCCGCACGATTTCCGGGAGGATAATCCCTGCTTTTCCAATGATACTATAATCGGAAACAAAATCTGTCAGTGGAGTTGTTTCAGGATTTATTTCCACGACCACCGCGCCAGCCTGTTTGGCAACCTGGGGAATGCCGGCAGCAGGATAAACCATTGCTGAGGTTCCAATCACAAGCATTAACTTACATTTCCGAGACGCTTCATAAGACCGTTGAAAAGCCTCCTCAGGTATTTGTTCTCCGAAAAAAACCGCGTCAGGCTTTAAAATCCCGTTGCATTCACATCGCGGGGGAAGCACCTCCAGACTAATTTCTCCCCACTCATAATATTTTTCACAAACCAAGCAAACACCGCGCCGAAGATTGCCGTGAAATTCAATAACCTCAGTACTCCCCGCCTGCCGGTGAAGGCTATCCACATTCTGGGTGATAATCTCCTTTAAAAAGCCCATCTTCTCAATTTCTGCTAAAGCTAAGTGCCCAGGGTTGGGCTTTGCTTTTAACTGCTGATCAAACGCTTTTACCATCTGCCAGGGTTTTTCTGGTTGAGAAAAAAAGGTGTCGATATGCGCATACACATCCGGATTATATTTTTCCCAAAAACCCCCTTGATCACGAAAGGTCGGTATCCCGCTTTCTGCTGACATTCCTGACCCGGTCAACGCAACAACCTTTTTTGCTTCTACGATATCTCGTGCAGCCCTTTTAATAAGGTCTTCCATACGTCTTCATCCTCTAAATCAGAGACGAAAATATTCCCTAACTCCTGTCTCCGGAATTGTGGCTATTGGTCTTTGATTTCTTTTTTCTTACTCCAAAATTTTGCGAACTTCTTTTTCAGCGTTTCTTTATTCGGATGAAAGCAGTGTTCTATGGCCATGGTATTGAGTTTTTTAAGGTCATCTTCATTGAGACCCATTTTGGTCACCGCATTCACATATTCATCAGTTAACGTAATATTGGAGACCATCGGGTCATCTGTGTTTAAGCTCACTGAGAGCCCCCGCTCATAAAACATCTTTAAAGGATGCACCTCCAGCGATTCCACTACCCCTGTATGAATGTTGCTCGTGGGACAAATCTCGAGCAGGACTTGCGTTTTCTTGAGAACTTCCATTGTTTGTTCGCTCTTCGCCGCCTGAACCCCGTGGCCAATCCGATCGCAACCAAACTTTTCCACCGCCTCAATAACATTTTCTGGTCCACCCGCTTCTCCCGCATGAAGGGTAAGCCCCATGCCGGCGTCTTGAGCCATTCGAAAAAGGTGGGCCATAGGCTTGGCAGGATAATTAATTTCATCTCCGGCCAAATCCAGTCCGAAAAAATATTTTCCTGCAAGTTTAACCGCAATACCTACTGTATGCTCAGCTAATTCAATTCCGTAATTGCGGCTTATAGTCAGTACAGGTATTACTTCGATGTCATAATTCCCCATCGCCTGTTCAATTGCTCCCTGGACCCACCTGATCACCTCTTCTTCCGGGAATCGTTTGTAGCAGGCAAAGTGGGTTGGGCTGTAACGAAGTTCCAAATATTTAACATTGTCTCGCGCCGCATCTTCAACCGCTTCATAAGCAACTCGCTCAATGGAATTCCGATTAGGATAAAATCCCCTCGCAACTTTAAATTTATTTAAAAAATTAACAAAGTCAGGAGGTTCATCATTGACTTGGACTAACCGACGGAATGCTTCCAGGTTGTACGTTGGGAGTTTGACTTTTTCTTTTCGAGCAATATCCAAAAAACTCTCCACCCGTATGCTTCCTTCAAGATGACGGTGAAGGTCAACCTTTGGAAAGTTTTTCATTTTTTCATACAACTCTTTAATCACCATGAAAAAAGCCTTCTGTGAGCGAAAGCCCTACCCAAAAAAGAGGCTGAAAAATTGAATTAATCAATAATGGTAATCG
>DATEXU010000286.1:0-4099 GCA_035256645.1 Thermodesulfobacteriota bacterium
GGTAAAATACTAAAAAAATAAAAAATGTCAATATACTTTTTTTAATTTCACAGATTTTCACGATAACGATAAGATAATGAGGAAGGATTTTTTGGGGATTATGTCCAGAAAAAATTGACTTTAACCATAAGTTATGTAACACTTTTAGATTATGCTATTTTTATAGAAGATGCGATGAAAAAATTTACTGCAAAGAAAGCCCTTTTAACCCACATTGATAAATTTTCCCAGGCCAGAATTATGGTTATCGGGGATATAATGATCGACCATTTTATCTGGGGCAGTGTTAACCGGATATCGCCTGAGGCACCGGTGCCGGTAGTGAAGGTGACCAACGAAAGCTTTCACCTGGGTGGAGCTGCCAATGTGGTCCACAACATCCATACCTTGGGTGGAAAAGTTTATACTGCCGGCGTTACGGGAAATGATGACATGGGAAGAAAGATCATTCATGACCTTCGGGCTTTAGGCATAAGCACCGGGGGAATTATCTTAACTCACAAGCGGCCGACGACCGTAAAGACCAGAATTATTGCGCATAACCAACAAGTGGTCCGGCTTGACCGGGAAGAAGTCTCTTCGTTTAACACGGATATCAAAAAACGGATTATCGCTTATTGCAAAAAGATATTCTCAGACATACATGCGGTTATTTTGTCTGATTATGACAAGGGCTTGTTATCCCGGGAGCTGGTTGAGGAGATCATTGCTCTATGCAAAAAGGATAAGAAACCTGTGATCGTGGACCCCAAGGTGGAACATCTTGATATTTATAACGGCGTGACCATGATCACTCCCAACCAAAAAGAAGCCAGTGAGGCGAGTGGGGTAAAAATTTTGACTGATGAGGATGCTTCTCGCGCGGCTTTTTTCCTGCAAAAAAAAATTGGCTGCGAATCAGTCCTGATCACCCGAGGGGAGCAGGGGATGACCCTGGTTGAAAAAAATGGCTCTTTTGCGCACATCCCCACGTTAGCCACGGAGGTCTATGATGTAACCGGCGCTGGGGATACGGTTGTAAGCGCTCTTACGTTAGCGCTTACTACCGGAGCCTCGAAAAGAGTTGCTGCTTTGATAGCGAACTATGCTGCGGGAATTGTGATTAAAAAGGTCGGCACTGCCTCGGTAGCAAAAGAGGAATTAAAAAAAGCCATTCAAAAACAAAACTATATCCTTAATGGGGGAAGTTTTTAGCCGCGGAATAACTTTTTCGGGGAAACACAATTAAGCCGTAGTCATGAGAAAATCTCAAAAACCATCCTCTTTGCAAAACGAAATTCTCTCCGTCATCCTTTTTACTTTTAGCTTAGTAATGTTTCTAAGCCTTATTTCCTATTACGCGAAAGATCCTTCATTATTTTATTATACTAACCGTCCGCAAAAGATTCATAACTTATTAGGAATAATAGGCTCCTATCTTTCCGGTCTTTTGTTCCACGGTTTTGGTTTTAGCGCTTTCCTGCTGGTAGTGGCTGTTTTTCATCTTTCGGTCCGGCTTTTTATTACCCTTAAATTTTCTTTCCGGCTGCTTAAGAGCTTAAGCTTTCTTGGGCTTATGTTTTCAACTGCAGGGCTATTAAACCTTGTTTTAGGGAAAGTCACGTTTATCAATTTTTCGGGAAATGCGGGTGGATTGCTCGGCTTGATCGTTTCTGATTTTTTTATAAAATATTTAAATAAACCGGGGACTAATATCCTTTTAATCCTCGTTTTGGTCCTTTCCTTGCGGCTGTACACCAACTTTTCCTTTATCCGGCTGGGACGTTTTATTTTTATTGGTTTAACTTTTTTGGGAAAAGGGTTGCTTTTTCTTTTTCAAACCGGGAAAAAGATTTTTACTCAGAAGAAAGCCAATCGGGCGGAAACAAAGCCTCTCAAAGAAAAAGAACCACTTCCTCTTTTTCGGGAAAGGGAAGCGCCGCAGATCATCCAAAAGGAACCGGTCATTATTACTCCTCCGGCACCTGACAAGATTTCACCGGAGAAACCTAAGCCATCTCCTCAACCGATACTGCCTTCGGGTTTTAGGCTTCCTCCGCTTACTTTGCTCCATGATCCCCAGAGGGAGGTTACCCAAATCGAGAGAGAATTTCTCCTTCAAAACTCGCGGCTTCTGGAAAATAAACTCAATGATTTTGGCGTCCAAGCCACGGTGGTAAATGTCCATCCCGGTCCCGTGGTAACGCTGTATGAGCTTGAGCCTGCGCCCGGAGTTAAAATCAACCGGATTGTTAACTTAGCTGACGACTTGGCTTTGGGGCTTAAAGCCATGGGAATTAGGATCATCGCGCCTATTCCGGGGAGGGGTGCGATTGGGGTGGAGATACCCAACAAGAATCGGGAGACGGTTTTCTTTAAAGAGATTATCGGGCAAGAGAAATTTCTTCACAATGAATCGCCCTTAACCCTGGGCATGGGCAAAGATATCTACGGAATGCCTATTATTGCCGACTTAGCCAAAATGCCTCATCTTTTAATCGCGGGCACCACCGGATCAGGCAAGAGCGTGTTTCTCAATTCGATGATTTGCTCGATTCTGTATAAGGCTCTGCCTACGGATGTAAAGCTCCTTTTTATTGACCCCAAACGTTCGGAGCTTACTCTTTATGAAGATATCCCTCATCTTATTTACCCGGTGGTAACTGATGCTAAACAAGCAGCTGAAGCGCTTCGGTGGGCGGTTGAGGAGATGGAGCGGCGGTATCATTTGCTGGCGAGGATGGGGGCGCGGGATATCTGGATTTATAACCAGAAAGTAGTAAAATCCCAAGCAAGCATGCTGCTTTCTGATTCGACGGAAAACGGAGAGGAGTTGCTCCCCCAAAAGATGCCCTGGATTGTGATTGTGATTGATGAATTAGCTAATCTTATGACCGTAGCCACCCGGGAAGTAGAGTGGCTGCTTGCCCGCTTAGCCCAAATGGCGCGGGCCGCGGGTATTCATCTTTTAGTTGCCACTCAACGGCCTTCGGTTGACATCGTAACCGGAACGATTAAGGCAAATTTCTCCGCTCGAATCTCTTTCCGGCTGGCAACTAAAACGGATTCACGGATAATTCTGGATTGCAACGGAGCGGAAAACCTTCTTAACCAGGGTGATATGCTTTTTCTTTCTCCCCGGAGCGGAAGAATTAAACGGCTCCAGGGGCCTTTTCTCTCTGACGATGAAATCCTGAGGATCGTGGAGTTTCTTAAGGAGCAAGCCAAACCGGAATATCAGGAACTCCACTTGGAGGTTGCAGAAGAAACTGCAGATGACTCGGCTGACGTTACGGATGAAAAGTACCGGGAAGCAGTGGCTTTGGTGACTAACCTGGGTCAGGCTTCCATCTCCTTGATCCAAAGGAAACTCCGGGTCGGATATAACCGCGCTGCGCGGATGATAGAAAAAATGGAAGAAGATGGGATTGTTGGACCCAGTGATGGGGTCAAGCCAAGAGAAGTGTTACGAAAGATGGTGGATATTTAAGACATCCTGTTGTAGTGATTCAGAAATGTCTTTGCTTTATTTGTCATTCCGGGCTTGACCCGGAATCCAGTATTTTGGGGCTGGATTCCCGCACCAGTGCCCTTCAGGGTATTCGCGGGAATGACGACCTCGGAATTTATGCAAAGAAGTGTTAGATTCACTACACCATAACCTTTCAGCATAAAATGGAATACATAAAAAAATCAACCGGTATATGTAAGATGTGCGGTCATCATGTTGGCGTGAGACAGAAGGCGCATATTTTTGCTGAGGGTAAAAAATCAGGCGGAAACCTGCTCATGCTTTGCCCTTCCTGTCACATTATGTTCGATACCCATTTAAAGCCAAAGATTTTCAAAGCCCTTGCTGGTGCTGGAGTAAGGGGATTACCGAGATCTTGGGAATCGTCAATATACGAACAGGCGGCAAAAGCTTCACAAGCCGCCAAACGTAATACTTTAATTGAGCGAAAAAAATACTACAAATCCCCTCTGACTCCCCTTTACTAAAGGGGAGGATTTCTTTTTTTCCCCCTTTCATAAAGGGGGATTGAGGGGGATTTTGGAATGGTCATAAGGTTCTCCGAAAACGTTAACTAATAAGGCCTTTCGTGCCATTTTATGAATAGTT
>DATEXU010000287.1:0-2770 GCA_035256645.1 Thermodesulfobacteriota bacterium
ATTTCCACGGCTGAAGGAGCGCATGCACCAGAAAGCGAGAACTTTGAGCGGAGGGGAGCGTCAGATGCTGGCCATTGGCCGGGCTCTCATGTCGCAGCCGGCCCTTTTGCTTCTGGATGAACCATCCCTCGGCCTGCAACCCATCCTGGTTTCACGGATGTTCGAAGCCGTGAGTAAGATCAACCGGAAGGGGGTGGCGGTTCTCCTGGTTGAACAAAACGTACAATTTGCCCTGGAAATCAGCGACCGGGGTTATGTTCTGGAAAACGGCCGGATCGCCCTGGAAGGGAAGGCCGCCGATCTCCTGGGGAATGAACGCATTAAAAAATTCTACCTCGCCTTGTAGCTTACTGCATAAGAAATTCTTTTTTTTAACTTTAGTCCCGCCTGCGGGATCACTTTAGTCACCTGACCTGAAGCTATTCATGAATCAAAGTCCCAATATGATTCCTATATATATGGATTCTTGAGAAGTGCAGTGGCAAGTAGTCCGCACATTTAAGGGTCCTAAAGCACCTACAAAATATTGGGGTGTTTCCTTATTAACTTCTTCCTGTAATTTTCGAGTGATAAATTTTGACAGATTTTGTAGATTTCTATCGGCAATCGAGGTTCGGATATACTTTTTATCTCGGGAATTTTGGCGAAGTGCGGAGAGTGGCACGCTGTACGCACATTTAGGGATCTGAAAACGCTTCTCGATTTCTGCGTATGGATGTTGTCCATATTTCTTGGATTTCTTCGTTATTGGAGGCAAAGGAACGAAATCCTAAATCATAATAATCTTCTTTTAATCTTTCCCTCATACCAATTTTAAATCCCAAAATCATTTGGAAAATTTTACAATTTCTTTTCCTCATTTTTTCAACGAAACAAGCAAAGGTGGAAATTGATTGGAATATTGTGGAAAAGCTTTACACATATTAAGCCTGATAATTTTTATGGATCATCACCAACTGATTGTAATTATTTACTATTATAATAATTTATTAGTTGGCAAGATATTTGCTCTATTATTTGGTGGGTCATGTTTATAAAATCAAAACCGGAGGATGATATATAAAAAAATGAAGGAGGTAGGAAAAATGAAAAGGACAATGTTTTTAGCAGTTCTAATGTGTGGTTTCCTGGCATTCACGGTTCCATCATGGTCTCTCACGGTGGGTTTGACTGATGTCGGCAATGTGGACAACTTGTTATTTTCGGATAACCTCGCTAGTAGTGGTGACCAAACAGAAGTAGATTGGGTCAATTTAAAGATTGGCACGTCATTCACTACAGCCGATCTAACAAAATATACTGAGATGAACTGGCAGGAAACAAGTCAATTTGGTGCAGTTGCAATTGAGTTTGCGACAGAAAGTCCTGAGTATTTTTATGTTAAAACTGGAGCGTTAGCAAGCGGTAAGGACATCTTCCTATACGAAAATATATTTGCGTTTAATTGGGGGGTTATTGACCTTATCGCGGCTGGTATTTTAAACGATCAAGGTTCTCCTGAAATAGGGAAACTCAGTCACATTGGCGAACTTGGTCAAACCGCAGTTCCTGAGCCCACTACGCTGCTCCTTCTTGGACTCGGTTTAGTTGGAGTTGGAGCGGTTAAGAGAAAACGGTAGAAGCCGGACTGGATGATATTACAATCCAATATGCCGGCGGGACCCAAGTCCCAAATCCGCCACCATGATTCTGTTTAGTTCTGGAATCGTGGGGATGATCGGATTGAGGAAAAAATTTAAGAAATAATCCTCGCTTATATCGCAATAAAGAGCCAGGGTTTCCTGGCTCTTTATTCCACCGCCTATGAATAATAATGAAGAAATTACTGCATACGAATTTTACCGGCGTGTACGGAATGAGGAAGATCAATTTTTTGGTACTCTGCCTGAGAGGCGAAAAGATCCAAAAAGAATAACGCATGCTTCAATTATGAATTGGGCCAAAATTATTGTTCCCGAAGATATTTTTAATGATCGGGTATATTTCATTCGAGTGAAAAAATAAACTACTACCGACCTTGTCGGTGGTTTTCTGAATGCGGCAAGACTACGGACATTGTCCTTCGTCTTGCCTGAAATGGTGTAAAAAATTAACCAATTATCTTGCTCACCAACAAGGTTGGTTCGCTAAAGGTGTGGGGCCTTCGCCCCCACACCCCACCACTGACAAGGTCAGTGGATTAGCCTAAATTTAAGCAAAGTTTAATATCTCCAGAAAAAATAATATTGAGTTACAAAAACGAGGCAGAGTCACCCATTAAAAGAGATGGCTTTGCCTTTCTTTTTTTCCTGAGTTTTCGAGATCTGCTATCTTGTTGGATATTTTGGGAATTTAAAAATTATCGTTATGTGATTCATTCATGCAATAATGTGGGCAAATTGGGCAGTTTCGGGTATGGCACGCTTCATTCAATTTTTATGATTTTAAGGTACCCCCCATATATGGTATCTCTCCGCGTCGCAGCGTTTTAAATTTGAGAGTTTGAGAGGCTAAAAATCCACTTGACAGAATTTGCAATCCTGCTACCATTCGAGCTGTAGAAAATTCCTCTATTGCCAGTAAACCCATCAACCTAACCTTTAGCCTTCTGGGGCATAAAATGAGAAGGTGGGGTTATCAGAAAATGGTCATGTGAAGCCTCCGAAGGGCTTAGGATTTTCCTTTGGGGGTGTCTTTCCGTTTCGTCCTTTTTAAATCAGGCGTTTTAAATTTATAGCCTTACTAACCCTGCTCCCAAAGCTTCTGGGGGATTTATGAAATGGGTTTTCCA
>DATEXU010000288.1:0-4800 GCA_035256645.1 Thermodesulfobacteriota bacterium
CCGTTAGGCGTAAATTCAATAGCGTTTGAAAGCAGATTTAAAATGACTTCTTTTATTTTTTCCGAATCCATCCATGCCTTTTCAACATCAGGATCCAACCGGGTTACGACATCGATCTGCTTGGATTTGGTCTGGGGGGACACCAACATGACCATTTTTTCGATCACCGTATGAAGTTGCTCCATTTCGAAGTGGCTTTCCCTTGTTTTACTTAAATCCAGCAACTCGGTAATCAGGTTGTTGACACGATAGGTTTCCTCCAACGCAATTTTGTAAAATTCGTTGCGGAATTCCTCATCATCATATTTTTTCGGAAGCATCTGCAGAAAAGTGCCTATTGCCGTGAGCGGATTCTTGATCTCATGTGCCAGTCTTGCCGCAAGGTTTCCTAAAAAGGAGAGTTTTTCCGCTCTCCCGAGCAACGCTCTGGATTGTTTTAATTCCTCCATCCGGTCATGGAGCCTTTGGTAAAGCCTTGCATTCTGTATGGCAATGGCGATTTGGGGTGCAAAAATCTCCAATGTTTCCCGGGTTTCCTGAGGTACACCCTTATCTCCGACAGCATCGGTTGCAATCACCCCGATAACCTTTGAGCGAGTGATCAGTGGAGCCACGTAAACCGACGTGGGGTTGGTGCTTGCCAGAAGAATGTTTTCTTTTCTGAGGCTTGAACTTTTTACTTCCGGAATGTACTCCGACTGGCCGGTGCTCGTCACCCTTGCCAGTATGTTGCTTAATCGATCCAGGGGAACCTTGTAGTTCTTCACCTCATTCGGCACGTCGCCGCCATAACCCATGCCGTAAATATATTCAAGGCACTGCTGTTCTTCATTTACAAGCATGATCGTTGCCCGATTGATTTGACACACATTGGCTAATAGGCTCATGATGACCGACAGCAACTGCTCCAAATTCAAGATCGACAAAATGGCTTTCCCTGTCTCCTGGATCGCCAGAAGCTGTTTGATTTTCCGGTTCAATTCAATGTTGAGGCGATTGACTTCTTCATATTTCTGCTCGATGATCTCTTTGCTTTCTTCGATCTCCTTAATGGTCTCAACAAGGACCGATTTGCTCTGGAAAAATTTTTTGACAAAGGAAAAAAGACTTTTTCGCTCAGGCCATTCCAGATGATATTCACAGAATGGGGCGCCTTCAAAATAGCAGGCGGTTTCTCTCACGTTTGTCGGCTTATCGCCCCACAATATCGGTAAAAAGGTATAAATCCCTTTGTTATAGAGGCAAATATCTTTGGTCACCTTCATGGAAGGGTTCCAATGCAGCCGAACCGTCCCCTCATTGCGTCCGACATTGACGACTTCCACTTCTTTATTTCTGTTCCATTTGGCATTGAGTCGCTGCGCGTTTTTTAAGGCTATTTCATAGGATGCAAAAATCTTGACGATGAGGCTTTTAAAACCCAGATTGGTCTTTTCAATGGCAAACCTGGCAATATTAAAAGGGGCCATGTCGTCATTCAGAATCGCTTTTGCTCTTTTGTATAATTCCGCTGCGACGTCGCTCGAAATCCAATTATTGGGATCTTTCAGGAATTTTTCCGGATCAGGAAGGGAATCTATTTCCGGGTGAAGGTCTTTTAACAATACGGAGAAGTCGCCGTCATGGTGCGTCTTGATATAATTCAAAATGACGCTTGAGTTGGTGCAATTGACTTCCTTCTCCATTCTGAAATTCCTGCTTTTACTGATAATAGCCGGGGTTGAGATGCAGAACGCTTTATAAACGGAGGGCTATGTTTTCAAAAAAGAAGAGTTTAAAAGAGGCACAGGCACGAGTTTCTCCTCCGGGACTTCCAAAGATGGGACGGTTTCCATGTGAAAATATTTTTTCCACTGATACCATTCCTCAGGATAGACGTAAATAAAATGTTCCAATGCTTTTAACAGCATCTCCCCTTGAGAGGGATTGGCCCGTATTCGATATGATTTCGACATATCATCCACGGATGACAGGATGAATTCATATCCGTGTTCGCTGGACCTGTGCATCAATCCGAAGAGTATGGAAGCTTTGGTTCTTTTGGTAAGGATATTCATGGTTTTATCCAACCAAATCCGTTTTCCCAAGAAATACATTTTGTCCTTTCTGGAGACCCGCCACTCTTCGATTTCATCGCACTGTGTAATAACGATCCGGTTTTCCTTCAGGCTTGAACAGATTTCGCTGATGATGTTTGGGGTAAGGGTCGGATCGATGATTCGGGTCGAAAACTCAGGCGCCTTTTGCAGAAGCCGTTCGCGCAAATGATTGGTCTTGAATTTGGCGATGATCGACACGGGATAATGATTGACGCCTAGATAGCCGGGTATCAACTCAACCCCTCCATAATGTCCCGTTATCAATAACGCGCCTTTACCTTTTAAAAGCTCTTCCTGAATCAAATCAAGATTCCGGCAGACGACATGGGTTTTAAAAAACGCTCTCAAGGTATCCGAAGTCGAATACGCGTTAAAGAGTTTTTCAAAATAGTGGGATATGATCCCCTTAAAAACGGCTTTAACGGTTTTCCGTGTTTCCCGATTGCTTTTCCGGTCGGCGAATACCGCTTTAACGGCATTCCGAATGGCTTTTCTTTCTTTGAGTCTAAAGAAAAAATAGCATCTCCCCAGAACCAAAATATAATAATAGGTAAACTTCCATCCGAGTTTTTTACAGATGTAAAGATTGATTTTCGATTGCAAAAAAGAGCTTAAACTCATTCCAATGGTATCTCCCAAAAAGATTGGTTGTCAGGGAGTCCGCTAACTTTTTTTAAATTCCTTTCAATAATCATGCCAGGAAAACATGCGGCGCATCCATCCGGAGAAAAAAGCAAAAAAACAACCTGTCTATCATCAATCCTTCCAAACCCTTGGCCTGTAAGAGTTTATAAGGAATCAGGATATGGGGTATTTATGGCAAAAGAACGATATAAAATCATATCATACCTATTGAAATAATTAAAGATCTTTTTTGCTTAAACTAAATCCGGGGCTCTTTAATTAGGAAAATTGCACAACAATCCGTGCATGAATGCCTCCCTTTTTGTGCACCAATGTTTTAAATATGGCACTCCAAATTGATCAGATGCCGGAATTACATTACAAAATTTTCTCGATATTTCTTTTTTATGTGATATAAAGTACCTGAAAAATGAAACATGTGACCTATTAGTCGTCAGGCGATGCACAAAGCAGGATAGCTCATAAGATACGAGCTATTGACCGGTCTGCTTCCCTTGACCCGCCTTTTAATAAGCCTTAGGCTTATTAAGGCGGGGTCAAGGGAAGCTATCTAAAATAGACATTCTCCTTGCCGGGAAACCCCGCTCTTCAGAGCGGGGAGCTTCACATACATTACAACGGATAGGATAGGGAATGGGTTCAAAAAGATCCGAAATGATTCTGGTGGTTGACGATGAGTTAGGGATCCGGCAATCTTTTAATATGATCCTCAAGGATGATTATAAAATTATTCTGGCCTCAACCGGAAATGAGGCGCTTGAGCTTTTCAAAGCCAATCCGGTGGACATCGTACTGCTGGACATCCTGCTTCCCGACATGGGTGGTCTTGAGCTTCTTGAAAAATTCAAGGAAACCGACCCTACGGTTGAAGTCATCATGGTCACTGCCGTAAAGGAAGTCGCTATCGCAGTAAAGGCCATTAAATCTGGCGCTTATGAATACATTATGAAGCCCTTTACCATCGACGACATCCTATCTGTTATTCAAAGAGCACTGGAAAAGCGCTCTCTGATTAAAGAAGTCGCCTATCTGCGAAACGAACTGGAAGTCCGTCGTCCATTTGAGATGATGGTCGGAGAAGATCCTAAAATGAGGGAAATCTTCGATTACATTACCATCATCGCCCAAAGCAGCGGAACCGTCCTGATACAGGGCGAAAGCGGAACCGGAAAAGAATTGGTCGCCAGGGCCATCCATAACCGCAGCCCTAGAAAAAGCGAACCCTTTATTGTCATGAATTGTGCCGCCATACCAATTACACTAATGGAGAGCGAAATCTTCGGGTATAATAAAGGGGCTTTTACCGGGGCGTTTTCCACCCGAATCGGAAAGTTGGAAATGGCCAATAAAGGGACCGTCTTTTTAGATGATGTTGACTCGATGGATGTCAAAATGCAGGGAAAGCTGCTTCGGATCATTCAGGATAAAGAGTTCGAGCGCCTCGGAAGCAGCAAGGTCCTTAAAGCAGATGTCCGGTTTATCGCCGCATCCAATAAGGATTTAAAGACTCTGATCGAACAGAGCGAGTTTCGTGAAGACCTCTTTTATCGACTCAATGTTTTCCCTATCAAGGTGCCTCCTCTGCGAGAACGAAAAAAAGATGTCCCTTTGCTGTTGGAGCATTTCACTGCTCTGTATGCAAAACAGACGGGAAAAGAGAAAAAACAGTTTTCTGAAGATGCGGTCAGGATGTTGACAGTGGAGTATGAATGGCCTGGAAATGTCAGAGAGCTGCAAAACCTGGTGGAAAGACTGATAACTATTACAAAAGATCCGGTTATCCGCTCCAAGGATCTTCCCTCAGTCGGCCCCCGAAAGGCAGAAATCAGGGATATGACGCTAAAGGAAGCGGTCAACACGTTTGAACGACAATATATCGCCGAAGTATTGGAAACCGTGGGCGGGAATAAATCAAAGGCAGCGGAAAAACTTGGCATCCACAGAAATACGCTTTTATCCAAAACCAACGAACCGGATTCGAATTCATAATCGAAAAACGCAAAAAAAGGAAAATATCTATTTCAGATAACTTCCATTGACCCCGCCTTAAAAAGGC